>JANQGT010000008.1 GCA_028277205.1 Candidatus Altimarinota bacterium | reverse complement strand
GGCAGATCGAGAGCACCCAGAGACACCCGAGCCACGTCTTCCCTCCGCCGGCGCCTCCGCCGTATCCGACCTCCGTCGTCTCGCTATCCTCCAGCAGATCCCACGCCTCCGTCTGCTTCGTCGAGAGCGTGATCGGGTTGGTTTGCGGCATAGGTTTTGTTGATGATGATTTTCGCGGCGTTGGTTTTCACTTCGGCATCGACGCGCTGTGTGGATTTTCCGTGGGCCCGGTCGAGCATCCGCTCGAGCATATCCGGCGCCCTCTTGCCATCGAGGAGCTGTCATGCGACGATCCGCAGGAGCATGGACTGGTTTGGATCGTTCGCCATCGTTTTCACGTCGTCGATGGTGAGTCCGAGCAGAGTCGAGTACACCTCCTCCACCTGCGTGCGGGATACCGGCTCATATCCCTCCCGCCGGAGCTCGTCCAGGACGCGTCGCAGGAGTTTCTTGGGTTGTCCTTTGCGGTTGATGTTTTGTGGATTTGCGCGAAAATCCTTGCCTTTCAGATGCGCTGTTTGTCCTCTTGGCATAGATTGAAAAATGATTGTAAAAAAGCGGACGGCACGAGGATATGCTATCCGCTTTGGAGTTTTGGTGAAAATCTCTATTCCGCCTCGGGGAGATTGATTTCGAGGAGATGGATGTTGAGCGCTTCATATGAGAAAAATGCTCCATCCCGCTCGCTCTTCTTCTTGAGCAGTGCGAATACGTCGATTTGCGACACGAGACCCGTCCCCCCGAATGTCCGCAAGAAATCGTTTCTGTCAGCGGTCAGCAGAAAAAAACGATTCTGAAAGTAGTATGCTCCGAGCGCGAGGATGAGCATATCCATAAAGTGTCGTTTGTTTTGGATCTTTTGGCGCGCTTCTTTTTCAGTAGTTCCACTTGTAACCAGTCGCTGCTCCATTAGTGTTTCTATGTGCAACACCTTATCAAGAACACTCTGCTCCATCGGGAGAAAAAGATCGTTTTGCTTTGCCTTTTCGATATACTCATCAATCTTTCATGCCATTACTTTCGACCGGCGCAGCTCCATCTCGACGGATCCAGGAAGAAATGCCGTATACTCATTACTCGTTCCTGATATTATGGGAAACACATATTTGAGAAATGCCCTCTTGCTCTCATCCTCAAACTGATAATCCTCGGCACGAATGACATAGTGATAGATATTCGAGTCGAGGATGATGAATTGCGGCATTGTTCTTACAGATTTTTCAGTCTCTCAATTTCCTCCTCGCTCACTCCGAGCATTCGCGCGAAGAGTACGGCGTTCATTTCACTGAATTCTCTTCTCCCTGGAGTCATTTCAGGTGTTTTCTTCGGGGGGCGGGAGCATAATGTCGTATTTGATGAGGACATAGATCGGAGCCTTTGAAGAAGAAAAGAAAAAAGCAAATATACATTATGCATTTTTTTAAGAAAAGCAATCCTTTTTTTGAAAAACCTTGTTTTTCTGCCTTTCTCCCCTCCCCAAAATTTTCTCAAGTCACTTCCGATCGTACCCCATGGATACCAGGAGGTCGATTTTGCTTTGCCGGATATCCTTTCGATCGAGTGATTTTCCACAGTTTGCGAATATCGTTCGATTTCGTCTGATGACGGGATGACGACGCCAGACCGCGTAAATCGTCTCTACGATAGCACTGCGAATGCTCTCCCGATACCTCCGAGGACTCTCCCGCTCTCTGCCGATTTTCGCATCGCAGACTCGACAGATATGCTTTCGTCCCGTCTTTGATCGCGCATCCCGGGAAAATTCACGCCACGGCAGAAAATGTCCGCAGTGGGTACACTCTCGTCACGATGCTTTCACGACGCTCGGATGGATGCGTTGTCTCGGCGGATCGTTTCGTACCGCCCGCTCCCACGGGTACCCGGACTGGATACGGGCGAGAAAGACGCGAAAACTCGGCTTGCTATACAGGCGGGAGCTCCAGTACTCCCATTCGTTCTGATGGCGTCGTTTTCGCATCGGGGTGGTCGGGGGTTAGGGAGAGAGAAAATGTTCGACGAGATCCACCGCCTGCGCGCATCATCGGCAGACATGGGCGGAGACTCATTCGCAATTGTTCAGGAGATCGATCCATCGCTGCTGCGATTTCGAGACGATTCCACCCTCGGGACGCTTCATCTCGACAAAGACGAGACGATCGTCGATGACGAGCAGAAGATCGGGCAATCCCGCCACGAGTCCCATGATGGTGTTTTTTCGCTTTTGAGCGTTGCTCGGCGTCCAGGTCGAGTTTGGGATGGCAGTGTGTGGGATGCGTCGGAGGCGCAGATACTCGACGAATGCGATTTGCTGCTGCTCTTCCGGTTTGAGGAGAAAATTTGACATAGAGCTATGCGTGTGATGACATGTCGTTTTCGGTGCCGGGAGCGGATTGTGCAAATGTGATATTCCTCTTTGTAAAAGCCGCTCTCACCCGCGCCTGCTCCTCGGGAGTGAGGATATTCTTTCCCGGAAAGAGTTTGTGCCTTGCGGACTGGAATACTCCGGGCGGGATGCGAAATTTATGCGCGCATCGACACTCTTTTTCGTCCATGCGATGCGGCGTACCGTAATCGCATATCCATCGCATACCACTCGAGAGCATTGGTTTTACCGGCTCTCATCCGGAGATCTCCGAGAGCTCCACCCAAAATCTCGGCTCCAGCGTATGCTCATCCGGGATGTCTATCGCCTTGTTTGACGGAGCGCTGTTTTTCGTCTCCATGATGCGAAAAAATGTCTCGTGCGAGACGATGACCGGGTCTCGTTTTTTGAAGAAGAGTTTGTACATTGGCGTGTTCATAGTACCGGATTACGAGGTGTTATTTTGCTGTTTTCGTTTGCGTTTCAGAAAATCGACCATCGTCTCCATTTTCGGCGGTCAGTCCCGTATTTTTGCTTCAATGCGCGAAAACCACGTCGTGAGGCGGCGCGGGATTTCAAATGCTTTCTCCTTTTTCCAGCGCTCTTTCCCGCGCTGATCGCGCTCCGTCCAGTATCGGGCGAATTTTGCGACTTCCTCGCGCGCCGTTTCCTCGTCGACGCTGTATTTTTCTGCGACCGCTTCGTAAAAATCCGAGCGCATTTCATAAAACTCGGCATGCTCGAAAAATGCTTCCGGGTCAATCCGGTTTCTCTCATGTTTATTTTTTTTGGATTTTGATAATGGGACAATTTCGTTTTTTTCTGAAAACTCTTCGCGCGCGTGCGCGCACTCTCTCTGTTCTTTCTGGGTTAGTTCTTTCTGGGTATAGTTATATGGGGTACCATTTCAGATACCCTCCCCCCTATCTGAAATGGTACCCTCCTCCCTTCCATTTCACACAGGGCGCCCTTCCAAAATGTATATCTGATACTCGTTCGAGGTTTGTCGTTTTTCCTGATAACGTTCGTATCTTTCGAGAATTCCCATCTCACAAAGCTCTCCGATAGACCTTCGCACGGTTTGTTCGGAAATGCACGCCTCCTCTGCGAGCATGCCGATACTCGGAAAACACCGACCGGAAGCGTCAGCGTGCTGGCAAATCCAGAGAAATACACTGACGACGCTCGGCTTTCGCCCTCGAAGTTTGTGCATATTTGGGACGATGCTGAATGTTCAGGGGCGATATTCGGTTTTT
>JANQGT010000006.1 GCA_028277205.1 Candidatus Altimarinota bacterium | reverse complement strand
TCGCGCCATCCTGAAAAACGAAGAGGGATTCGGCATCGGCTACTATGCGAGCGTCATCATCCTGGAGATCGTGCTCGGTATCCTCGCGAGTCTCATCCTCATGGCATTTTCACGCTACCGAGAATACCGGGCGGACGCGGGCGGAGCCCGGTTTGCAGGGCGCGACAGCATGGTCGCGGCACTCCGCAGACTGCAAAAGCTCTTTCCTCAAACGCAGGAAAACGACGATGGGGAGCTCGCCGCATTCAAAATTTCGACAAAAAATTCGTGGCTCTCGCTTTTTTCCTCGCATCCGCCGCTCGAGAGTCGCATCGAGCGCCTTGAGAAGAGCTTTATCATGTAAGCAACAATTCTTCTGGGAAAATTATTTGACATTCGTGGATAGATATACTATAGAGTAGTCATGATTTGCGCATTGCCGCTGCATTTTGGCTCTGTCAGCTTCGAAGTTGTTTCGATCTCATCCACTCAAAATAACGCTTCTGTCGATCTTCGGTGTCGCTACTAGTAGAGCGCAGGTCCGCTCTCTTGCTTTCCTCCAAAAACGAGTACTATGTCAGTGCTCGTTTTTATTTTATGATCCTATCAGGATATGCGCCATCTCTTCATCTCCATCTATCTGCTGGTCGCCTCCGTCGTCGGACTCATCGGCGCCGTCGTGGGCTACGGGACGCTCGCGTATTCGTACGCGATATCATCCATCATCACCGACGAGGAATACCTGACGGGCGGATCCGGACGCTGGCAGGTGGAAAACTGCGAAAACGATCCCCGACCGATCATCGACGGCGAGGAGCGCGAGGCACGAACCGAGGAGGAAATCGAGGAGTGCAAAGAAGAAGCCCGGGAGACAGTACTCATCCAGCGACAATTTTCCACGAAAGAAACCATGCTCTCCGGCGGTATCTGGGGGACGATATTTCTCTTGTTGTTTCTCGTGCATTTTCCGGTATTCATCCGGGAGCAGCGACAAAAATAGCAAACAATCCCGGTTTTCGCTTGTATTTTTTTCAGGCTTTTAGCCAGTCAAAATCCACATACGGCATGTGATCGATCGCGATGGGACGCCTCGGCTGCAGCCGAGAGCAAGTGAGCTTTCGACTGCAGTGAGGGTCTTTATCGTGAAAAATACCATGCAAAACCAGCACCGGTTTTTTCCCAGGCATTCCCGGCACCCGAGAATCTATGCCCGGTCTTATCGGTCGATGACCCGGTATTGTGTATAAAAAACACACTCGAACGCTCCTTTGTTTTCTTAATCCGATCGGCATACAATAGCCTCCTCGATCATGCGAAGAGGAGGATGCTCTTTCTTCGCTTTCTTTTCGGATATCGTCCATGTCTCTCGCTCTGCTGTCATTTACCGCTTGAGTCCTCACGATCTTCGCACCGTGCGCGTTTCCGCTTTTGTCTGTGATCCTCGGGGGATCGATGGCGCATTCGCGCCCGGGGCACATCACCATCATGATGGCGTCGCTTGCGTTTTCCATCGTCGCTTTCGCCCTACTCGTAAAGGGGATGGCGACATTTGCTCCGATATCGCACGAGACGTGGGCGGTGATATCATGAGTGATTCTCTTTGTCGTGGGGCTCTCCATGGTCTTTCCGGGTGCATGGGAGCGAGCTGTTGCCATGTCGGGATTTTCCAGACAGTCCGGAGCGTGGCTATGCAGTGCCCGTGAGCACGACGGCTATACCGGCAGTGTGCTCACAGGTATCGCACTCGGACCGGTTTTCACCAGCTGTTCACCGACATACGCCGCCGTCATCGGCAGCATTTTGCCGGTGGATTTTTCACTGGGGACGCTCTATATCACGCTCTACGCGCTCGGTCTCGTATTCATGCTGCTTTTGGTAGCGGTATTCGGTCAGACGTTTATGCGCACGATCCGGGGTGCGAGCGATCCGCGCGGATGGTTTCGCCGGGGTGTGGGAGTCTTTTTTCTCGCTGCGGGTATCATGTTTTCTCTCGGATTTCATCGGGATATAGAGGCATGGTTTACGGATCGAGGATGGTCGGAAACAGTCCAGCTGGAGCGAATGCTTTTGCGGGGAAACGGACTTTCTGACACGTATTAGTTGCATTTTATTTCAAGGGCGGTACACTGGCGCTTTATCGGTAATCCCACTTCTATGAAGTACACTGGCATCACGCTGCTTTCCGTTGCGGCAATCATACTGCTCTCCGCCTGTATGCACTCGGCTCCGACGGATGACGGGACGGCTCCGGACGATAGCACGGCACCGACAGATAGTGACACTATGCCCGACGAGTCCATGGATACAGACATGGATACAGAATCGGACGATGAGACCGCAGACGACAGCACGAGTATGGATGACAGCACAGAGGATGGCTCCATGATGGACGAAGGATCTGACGATACTGCCATGGATACGGATACGGAGGGTGATGCTATGGATGCCGAGTCGATCTCCGGATATATCGACTACGACTCGCAGACAGTCGACAGCGCTGTCGCCCAGGGGCAAAATGTCGCTTTGTTTTTTCACGCGGACTGGTGTCCCAGCTGCCGCGCACTCGAGGAAAATATAGAGGAAAATATAGGCGACATCTCGTCGGATACCGCGATATTCAAGGTCGACTACGACACATCAGTCGCTTTGCGACGAGCTCACGGCGTGACGATGCAGCATACGATCGTCTATCTGAGCGCGGACACGGATACCTCCGAGAAAAAGCTCGGAGCTAACACGCTCGATGATATCGTCACAGGATTTCCACAGACAGCAGAGTAAAAACCCGGGTCTTGCTCCGATTGATCTGCAGCTATTCTCACTCCATCCACCGATACCATGCATCTGCTTGTCATCGAAGACAATCGGGCAATCGCCGAAAATATCGCCGACTATTTCCGCCTGAAATGATGGGAAGCGGACACCGCCTACGACGGCGAGCGAGCGTATGAAAACATGCGCAATGTCGAGTACGATTTTCTCATCGTGGATCGCATGATCCCAGAGATTGACGGACTCTCGCTCGTCAAAATGGCGAAACAACGCGGCATCGACATTCCCTACCTCTTTTTGACGGCGCTCGATAAGCCCATCGACAAAGTGGAGGGGCTCTCCGCCGGCGCCGACGACTATCTCGTCAAGCCTTTCAATCTCGAGGAGCTCTATCTGCGCGTGTCGAATATCATGGAGCGCACGAGGGCCCAGATGGCAAACAACTCCGGATTTGGCAATGAGATCATAGAAATCGAGGATCTGGAGGTCAATCTCTCGTCCCAGCGCATCCGCCGAAAAGACGATAGTGAGATTGCCCTCTCGCCGAAAGAGTTCGCACTCTTTGCGTATCTGCTGAAAAATCGCTGACGGATCGTATCGCGCGAGGAAATTTTCGAGCACGTATGGAAAGACTACGGCTCGGATTTTTCCTACGGCTCGGACACGATCAATGTCCATATCGCCTACCTGCGAAAAAAGCTCGACAATCCGCATCTCATTCGCACGGTAAAGCTCGCGGGGTATGTGATTGATTAGCGTGGAGCATGATATTTTTGAAATATTTATAGCTATTGACTTTCGATTTGTGTTGTTTACAATCGACACACTCATAAAGTCTATGTCATAAAGTCCTCAGGTCTATTCTCATGACGGTATCACTACAAGACACACACACATCTCCCGATCCAGCAGACGAGATGCCAACATATAACGGCATGCTGCTCAAAATTACACAAGCGAGACAGGCGACAAAAGAGTTTCAAAGAGTCATCGTCGAAACCGACAGGCTCCTTGCGCGTTGCGGAAAATCTGCTGAAGATAAATAATTTTCGCAGAGGCAAATTGTCCGAAAATGCGTGCCAATCATAACCCATCCATAGTATGAAAATCGCGGTATTCGGAGATTTCGGATTTACGGATGATCAGCGCTCGCGTCTGGAGCGCGCGGGCGAGGTCTCGTATTTCGGCAGTCCCGAGAGTGCCGAGGATCTGGCACACAAAGCGCGCGGATTTGACATCGTCTGTAGTGACGGGGAGTATCTGCATGCGGCGCTCGGATTATTTGAAAATGTATTCGTCACCTATCCGTTTGTCGAGATCGGATCATTTGACTCGCAGGTGCTGGCACAAAGAGGCGTACAGGTCGCGAACGCTCGCGGCGGAAATCGCGACACTATCGTAGAGTGGAGCGTCTTTATGACCCTTGCGCTCTTTCGTGATCTCCATCTCACGATCGATACTCGCGAGGACGTACCGATCATTTCCCATGAGAGTCTCGTCGGAAAACATGCGACTATCATCGGAAAGGGCAGCATCGGAGCGCAGCTCGGAGAGGTGCTCGGAGCACTCGGGATGAGCGTTCTATTTTTCGAGCGAGGTGATGATCTGCATGCCTGCGTCGCGGATGCTGATCTCGTCATCAATGCGCTCAACTGCTCACCCTCGAGTCACAATCTTCTCGATGAGTCGTTTTTTCGCAGTCTCCCGGGACACGCGAAATTTCTGACATTTTCGCGACCGTACACATATGATGCGGATGCGATGCTCTCGGCGCTCTCGGACGGCGCTTTCGATCGTGCGGCGATCGACTGCGACCCAGAGCCGCTCGGCGATACCAGCAATGCATTTTATCAAAAAATGCTCTCGCACCCCCGGGTACTCGTCACACCGCACATCGCGGGGCTGACCCGACAGGCGCGCGACGCATGAGAGGAACTCATGATAGAAAATGTCGAGGCATTTGCTACGGGAAAATCTGTCGAGCGCATGCTTCATAAGAAGTAAAATTTCTTGGTGAGTCGCAAAAATACACTACAATAGTCTTTTTGAAAGCGGTTTCTAACAACCGCCACCGTGCAGATTTTCCCCCTCACCTCCCGCCAAAAAGTCGTCGTGCTCTTCACGGGGATCGTATTTTGCGTGCTCATCGTGTTCAATACCCTCCTCTTCGCCACAAACGAGCGGCGATGGCGCCAGGAGCAGACGCTGTATGTCCGCGAGCGTCTGGAGGATATTCGCACGTTTGGGGAGGTCATCCGCACGACACAGCACCTGCTCATCCTCGGTCGCAGCAGAGATCCGCTGCACGCGCAGGGGATCTTCGAGCGATTTGACTATACACAGACATTCATCGGAGCGGATCGCATCATAGAGATCGACAGGCGCTCGTATTTCATCGCGGAGTACTCGGTATACGGCGGCGATACGCTCGTATTCGCGCTCGATGTGACGGACGTGGTGACGGAGCGCGATGATTTTTTGTATGCCATGAGCGTATTTTCAGGATTCGGACTCGCCGTCATTTTCATCATCGCGGTGCTTTTTAGCTATGTACTCTATGAGCCATTTCGCGATATCACGAAAAAAGCGCGCGCATTTGCTCCGAGAAAACCGGTCGAAGAGCAGCTCATCCCCCTCGAGGGAAATCCCGCGGATGATATCTATCTCCTGTCCGATACGCTCAATACACTCTTTCGCCGAGTGCACGAGGAGACGAAAAATCTCGAGCAGTTTTCCGATGATCTCGCACACGAATTTAAAAATAAAATATTTGAAATCCAGAGCTCCATCGACATCGCCCGCGCAAAAGAAGACTACCGTGAATGACTGGATCGCATCGCAAAACAGGTCGCGGAGATGAATTCGCTCACTATGTCATTGCTCGAGCTTGCGCGCGCGCAGACGAGCGAGCTCGATCGCGAGCGTACGGATATGAGCAGATTTCTCTCGGGACTGCCGACGATGGGTCAAAAGCGCGTTACTTTTTCCTCTACAAAAGCGCGCGTAACACTCTGGATCTATCGCGATCTTTTTGAGATCGCGGTCAATAATCTGGTCTCAAACGGTCTGAAGTACTCTGATCCCGAGACGGGGCGCGTGCGCGTCCAGCTGGAAAAACGCGCCCTCGTCGTCAGTGACAACGGCGTCGGTATCAAACCCGAGGACATCGACAAAGTCTGGAGACGATTTTATAAAACGGATGCGGCGCGCACATACGCCAGCGGACACGGACTCGGGCTCTCTATCGTGCGTACCATCATCGAAAAAGTGCACGGCATGAGCATCGAGCTAGAGAGCGAAATCGGCAAAGGCACGACGATCACGGTCCGGTGGTAGGGTATTACTTTGAAATTGACGATACCGTATCCGCAAACAAATCGTCATTCGCGATAAGAATCCGAACCTGCAAGTTGAAGCGTATTCGAATCTTTATGCCTCTCTGAAAGTAGTACCGCAAATGCCGTATGCTCGTGTATTTGCATGCTCTCGCGTCTCATCGCGTGTGAAACATCATTCAGGGTGGCATATTTCCCGAGTTCAATTTGCATGCTCTCGTATCTCATGGCGCATGAAACAAGCCCGATATTCGCTGCCGCGCAGTGGCGTGATCGCGACAATAGCATGAATATTTCTTCACCATCTCTTCACAAAGCGAAACTTGACGAGGGGATTTTTGTGGGTAGTTTTACCGGCGCTGTTTTAGGCGATTTTTTAGCTGTTTGTATATGTTTGCCGATATTCGCCATATCATGGGAAATGCCCGCCATATGGGACCACTTGGTGTTCTTCTCGTTGTTGCGATCTTCGCGTCAGAGGGGCTCGTCCTGCTATTGCCATGGCTCACATCCCGAAATGTCCTCGTCCTCGAAACCGGAGGAAGCTATGATGATCTGCTGTTTTGGGCGGGAGCGCTCGCGTTTACATCGGTTGTATTTGTCATTTTTGACTGGATACGCACCAAGTCATGGGACTATCTCTGGACAAAAATCTACATCATCAAAGTCGCCGAATACAAAACCCGGATCCTCTCCATCAACTATGCGACGCTGCTGAAATACGGGACGGGAAAGCTCATCTCCCGTATGACAAAAGGTATCGATGCCGAGGTAGACCTCCTCCACCATATGGTCGACTCGATATTCATCGGAGTGGTGCGGCTCGTCATTATTACCATTATTATCTTTACATACTCCGTATGGCTCGGCACGGTCTTTCTCGCCTTTCTGGGTGTTACCGCCACCATTCAGTACGTCTTCTTTCAGGGGTCTCGAAAGCTCGCCGACCAAAGCGAAGAAATCAACGAGCAGGACAAACGCAATCTCGCGCGCGTCATCATGGAAAATTTTCTCATCCGCGTCTCGAATCGAAAGGGATACGAGCTCGAACAAAGCGCGAGCAACAATGCTCCGAGACCCCGTATAGAGTTTCAGTATGCAGCGATCACCTGGAGTATTTTCGACTTCATGCATATCGGATTTCGCCTCATCGAGGCAGGAATATTTGCCTATTTCGGCTACTACGTGCTCACAGGAGAGATGACCATCGCGACGATCACGCTCCTCGCCGTGTACATGTGGTTTAGCTGGCATCCGATAGAGAAAATCCTGCATAGCGCCCGACACATGGGGCGCCAGTACGAGGCGTACCACCGCATGCACGAATTTCTAGACGAGCCGGACGTATACCGGGACGGAGACCGGGAATACCGGTTTCAGGGCGGAGACATTCAGTTTGAGAATGTGAAATTTGGCTATACGGACACCGTGACGATATTCGAGGATTTTTCTCTCCGATTCGAGTCCGGAAAGACGACGGCGCTCGTCGGGCACTCCGGCTCTGGAAAGTCGACCGTACTGCGACTGCTGCTGCGCATATATGATCCGCAGTCCGGGAAAATCACCGCCGACGGACAAGAGCTGACCGGTCTGCAGCTCTCGTCGTTCTATGCGCATATCGGCTACCTGTCTCAGGATCCCGCGATATTTGACGGGACGATCCGCGAAAATCTGGAGTATGCGAGTCCCGATAAAGCATTCGATGATGAGGCACTCTGGAAAGCCCTGGAGGACGCGCGACTCGCAGAGCGGGTACGACAGTTTGACACGCTCCTCGAGACCGAGATCGGCGAGCGCGGCATCAAGCTCTCCGGCGGAGAAAAACAACGTCTCGCCATCGCTCGCATTTTCCTAAAAGATCCGAATATCGTCCTGCTGGACGAGCCGACGAGCGCACTGGATAGCATCAGTGAAAAGATCATCTCTGATCTGCTCGTGAAGCTGACCGCAAATAAAACTGTCGTCATCATCGCGCATCGCCTGCAGACCGTCATGCACGCGGACATCATCCACGTCATGGAAAAGGGGCGGGTGATCGAATCCGGCACACACGTCGAACTGCTCGCGAGAGGCGGTGTGTACTCGACACTGGTCGACCTGCAGACGGGGATGCTGCGAGAGTAATTTTCCTATCACAATGCCCTATCGCGAGTCCTCTAAAAAAGAGGGCTTGTTTTTTGACAGAGAGTAAAATATGTGTCATAATCTGTATATCTACTGCACGATACGGTGGTCGCTCTCACCCAGTAAAACACACCCTCAGTCGGCGAAAGCCGAATGAACCAAACCGCCCAGCCTTTCGACCCGACACGGCGAAATCCCAGGCGGCGGGAGCCGGAAATCTCCGAAAAAATTCCAAAGTGTGGTAGATGTCCCGGATATCCGTCGAGACGAGTCCGATATCCGAAAAACTCCCCTGCTCGTAGGTGCAATTTTTTCGAATGCCACCTGTACGATGCGGGGGGTTTATTTGATGAAAAATATTTTAGATATGAGAAAATGACATGCTCCCGACCAAGAAGCGGGAGGTATTCACATCGTATGTGTTCAACGTTAGTATGATTGTGTTTTTGATATCGATTTGAGGCATTCTCACCTGTCATCCTCCACACTGGAGAGTATGAAATTTTGAGATCGAGCTTCTAAAAGATCAAACTTCATAGCATGCTCGTACGTTGATACCCTTCAGAAATAGCAAATATTTTACGCGATGAGATTGTATTTTTCTCGAAATCCGATAGTATGATATTTCATATTCTCATACTAGGCAGCACTCATGTCCCGCATTTCTCTGCTCTCTACGATCGCAAGCGTGATCGCCTCCGCCACGATCCTCGCCTCGTGTACGGATACCGAGTCCGCCGCTCTGCGCGACGGGACATACGTCCACCGCGAGACCTATGCGGCAGGGGCGGACGACGAGTACGCTTTTTACATGGATGTCGCCGTGACCCTCTCTGACGGGGCGATAGAGTCGCTCTCGATCACGCCGGATCCCGGTGAAAATGCGCACACCGTCCAGGGATACGCCGAGGAAATCAAAAACGGACTTTCGGAGAAAATGATCGGAAAAACGCTCGATGAAGCAAAAGAGCTCGGATATGTGAGCGGAGCGTCGCTCGCCTCCACAGCGTTTGCCGAGGCGCTGGAGGCGATAGCGATGCAGGCGAGCGCTGATGAGACTGCTACTGAAGACGAGGATGACACCACTGCTGGAGCTGAGGATGGAGCCGAGACCGATACCGAGACCACCGTCGAATAATCCGCCATGATCGATCGCACCGAGACGATCCTCGGTACCCGGATCCGCATCGCCGTCCATCCCGATACTCCACACCTCCTAGAGCTCGTGGGGGCAGCATTTTCCGAGACGCGCCGGATCGAGGCGGCGTATTCACGATTTATCGAGGGAAATGAGCTGGCGCGTCTGAATCACTCGGCAGGCGAGTGGACACGGGTCTCGGATGAGCTTCTTTTGCTTTTGCGGTGGGGAAAATTTTTCGAGTCGGCTACCGGCGGCGCGTTTTCCCTAGGCATAAAGCCGATACTGGAATGATGGGGCTACGACGCCGAATATCGTCTGGATCGGGAAATACTGGACACACAGCTCGGATCGTACGAGATCAGCGAGGACGCACGCATACGTGTGACAGGATCGATAGAGATCGGCGCCATCGGAAAATGATACGCTCTGGATCGCATGGCGCACTGCCTCAATGCTTGTGAAAATATATTTATCAATGCGGGCGGAGATGTATACGCCCGCGGATATACCCCGGACGGACGTCCGTGGCGGGCGCTGCTCGGACATCCCACAGACACCCGGCGAGCCATCGGCGAGACAGTGCTCGACGGATATTTTCTGGCGGGATCGAGTCCTCTCGTCCGGCAGTGGCGGGATCGTCATCACCTCGTGGATGCACAGACGCTCGCGCCCGCGTCGGACATGACGGCGGTCTGGGTGCTCGCCGAAGCTGGCATCGTCGCCGACGGATGGTCTACCGCTTGCTTTGTCTCGGGATACGATCACGCGAAAATGCTCGCCGAGACGCATGATCTATCAGTCCTCCTCATCGCGAGAGACGGCGATATATACCGCCGAAAATTTCCCGCCGCTTTTTTCGGGGTGGACGGCTAATGCTATTTTGACAGTCGGTATCAGAGAGCTCTCCGAGAGAGTGCGATGCCATCGCGACAGCCAGACGACAGCGCTTGTAAGACGCGTGCTTGTGGCTGCATGCACGCTCGCGATCTGACGAATGAGCGGATTTTCAACCATGCACACGAAAGCGAAACGACGAGAAAACACATCGCATGATGATCATATTTGGATCTAGACTGGCAGACTTTCTTTTTTTAGGCATCGTTTCATGACGGAGGCGAATACCTTGCCATCTCGTTTCAGGAGTCAGAGTACAGGAGTTTTACCTGCTGCACCTCTTCATCGCTTTCAACGTACTCTTTTTACTGAGAAATAACTCTCATCAACTTCAAACTCTGTGAGCTTCTGTGTTTGATTGATTGAGATGGGAACAATTGCCTGTCGAAAATGATTGTACCAGAGATTAGTGGTGTTTCGATTCAACCTGGTAATTTTTGCTGTCTGAATAGCAGTAAAATCTTCGAAAAAATAGTAAAAAATTCTCCCTATTTTGTATCGTGATATTTTCGCATATGAAATCATAGCAGAGAGTATATGGGATACTCTCTGCTCGTTGAGAGCCATATTTTTTTCTGCAGATGTGGATGTATGACCGCAGTATCGCTCTCGTATGAAAAGTCCGAGCGCAGTACAGTGCCCGTCGAGGACGGGCGCCGCGTGCATCCCCGAGCGCGGTCGCGAGTATCGTACCCGAAATACGCCACTATGCGACGGCGTACTAGCTGGATCGTCGATTTTTCACAAATGCCGCGATCCAGAGCGCACCGACGAGGATCATCGCTGGGATCGCCGCATCGGATCCGATATGCGCCAGATAGATCCCCGCCGCGAAAAAATACACGTACGACAGTCGCTGGATGCGTTTCCACCATTTGCCGAGCAGACGCTGACTCAGAGAGTTTGAGGTGATGAGGAGGATGATACCCACGATTTCAGCCAGCCGTGCAAAGAGCAGTCGGGTCTCAAATCCCCACATGCGCGCCGAAGTGTAGAGAGTGAGAAAATTTGCAAAATCCGGCAGATAGGCAAATCCCGCATTGGTCGCGACGACCACCGACGACAGGATACCGAGTCCCTGTCGCAGCGGCAGCAGCGCCCGAAAGAGAAACACATCCGGCAAGAGATCACCGATGGGACGGATGCACATGAGCAGTGTGACGGCATACCAGCTGACATCCCACAGATCTCCCCGCAGACTCGGCGCATATCCCCATGCGAATGGGACCGCCGCAGAGAGTGTGAGCAGTACATAGTGCGCCACCCGCACGAAGGTACCGATCTCACCGTCCCATACGATGCGTGCGATCCACGATCGGGGCGTCAGGGTGTCGGCGGACTGATCCACATAGCGCTCCGACAGTATGCGCGCCCGGTCGTGTCATCGATCCGTGAGCGTACGTTCCACTGCATCGACCATCGCGGGATTGCCGCAGATAGAGACGTGCATATCGGAGGTGATATGCTGCAGGTGATCCGTCACGCGTCCGCGCTCGCCCGACCATGCGTCCGAGGGTCGCGAGCAGGTGATGATCGTACGGGTGTTTGGAATGGCGGAGAGGATATCTGCAGCGAATACATCCGCCTGCGTCCTCACACCGAAAAACACGAGTTTTGGTGTATCGGCGGGCAGCGCACGCAGCATGGGGATCACCGGCGCGAGTCCCGTCCCCGTCGCCACGAATGCATGAGGGATATCCGGCTCCGCCACGACGAAATGCCCGAGCGCCTCAGAAATACCCACCCGATCACCGGCAGCAAGCGATGAAAGCACTCGTCCGCCCCGTCCGTCCGGCAGGATTTTTACCCAGAGTGTGATCTGCGCTGCAGAAAACTCGACGAGCGAATACGACCGCACGAACTCTCCGTCACTATCCCGCAGACGCACGGAGACGTACTGTCCCGCCACCGCCGAAAACTCCCGAACGCCAAATGAGAGCGCGAGCACATCCCGCGTGAGGTATCGAGACTCTATGAGCGTCGCCTCCGCAAATGCCTCCGCCACCGCCTCCGTATCGTCACGATCGACCTTTATCACATTGACGGGGCACATCCGCTCGGCGCGCAGGACCGCCTGCCGGTATTTTTCAAAATCATAGCCGATTACCCGGCTCGTCCCCTCGATATGAAACACCTGCGGACAGATATTTTCGCAGGTCTTGCAGGCGATGCACCCGGGGATGATACGGACGTTTTTGATCATGCAGGCACGATATTGCGATGCGACCAGTATACGAAAATACCGCGATTTTGAAAGAGCGCGCTATCGGATGATACTGATGAATACCATATACAGTCCGCGTCAAATCATATAAGGATGCGAGATTTTAGACCGGTTTTTGTCTGTCGTCGCCCGGGAAATCCTCTCGATTTTCAGGAATGTTTGCTGGGGTCAATCATGTCAAAGCCCGATAAATATACGACTAAAGCAATGCCTGAAAACATGTTTCGATGAAAAAGAGTGACAGGCTTTTTGTGTACTGTAAATCGTATATGTCATCACGAACGAGAAAAAGACAATTCGCCAAGCGGTATCATAATATACCGCCTACAGAAGGAGGGTCTCTTGCATCTGCGGGGACATTCTCGGACAAACGACGATTTTCGAAAAAATGCTTGATTTCAAAAAATACCTGTATATAGTGCTCATATCGTCGTATCGACACCTATATATAGTATAGAAATTTCATATGCCTATTTTCAAAGTCCGTAAACGAAACGGTGGTATCGAGAGCTTTGATCGCAGTCGCATCGAGCGCGCGATCAAAAAAGCATTTGAAGCGCATCGTCCCGATGGCATCGCCGAGTCCGCATCCATCACCGATGAGGTCGTCAGCGAGCTCGAATCGCAGGCCGACACGATCCCCGATATCGAAAATATCCAAGACAGTGTCGAGCGCGTACTGATGCAGCGCGGATACGAGGATGTGGCACGCGCCTACATCCTCTACCGGGAGGAGCACGCCCGTCTGCGGCAGGGACGCGATATCGTCGTGGAGGTCGGGCGCACCATGGACGAATACCTGTCAAAAGCGGACTGGCGCGTGAATGAAAACGCAAACTCCGGCTACTCTCTGGGCGGTCTGATCCTGAATACCTCCGGAAAGGTCACGGCAAACTACTGGCTGTCGCACATCTATCCGCGCCATATCGGCGACACCCATAGAAATGGCGATCTGCACATTCATGATCTCTCTATGTTTGCGGGGTACTGCGCGGGATGGAGTCTGCGGATGCTTTTGGAGGAGGGATTCAATGGAATTCC
Source organism: Candidatus Altimarinota bacterium (assembly GCA_028277205.1). Lineage (GTDB taxonomy): Bacteria > Patescibacteriota > Gracilibacteria > BD1-5 > UBA2023 > JANQGT01. Next base: position 46,225 of record JANQGT010000006.1, on the reverse strand, counting down.
GTCAGCGATGGAGTCGACACCGCCCATGAATCTGCAGTCGGCGGTCAATCAGATGATCAATTTTTTCGGCACACTGCAAAACGAATGGGCGGGCGCGCAGGCATTTTCATCGTTTGATACGTATCTCTCCCCGTTTGTGCACAAATATCGAAAGGAACTCGAAGAACAGCTGGAGACGGTCAATGCGAGCTTTGAAAGCGACAGCGCGCGAGAGACTCACATAGAGGATCGCGTGTATCGCTATGTCGTGCAAAATATGCAAAACTTCGTATTTGGCATGAATGTCCCGTCGCGCTGGGGAACGCAGACCCCGTTTACCAATATCACGCTCGACTGGACGTGTCCCGATGATCTCTCGGAAAAGCGTCTGCAGATGGGCGGATACGACCGCGCACCTTACGAAAAAACCTTTGGAGAGCTGGATCGCGAGCGCCGCCTCATAAATCGCGCACTCATCGAGGTCTATCTGGCAGGCGACGCGAAGGGACGAGTATTTACCTTTCCCATCCCGACATACAATATCACGGAGGATTTTCCCTGGGATGATCCGGATGTCGACGCCCTTTTCGAGATGACGGCAAAATACGGAATCCCCTATTTTCAAAACTTCGTCGGATCACAGTACGAATATACCAGAAATCCGGACGGCTCGATCGAGCGCCGAAAAAACGAACACGCCTACGAGCCGGGCGCCGTGCGCAGCATGTGCTGCCGTCTGCAGCTGGATCTGCGGGAGCTTTTGAAACGGGGAAACGGTCTCTTTGGATCGGCGGAGATGACGGGCTCGCTGGGCGTCGTCACGATCAATCTGCCCAGGATCGGCGCGCTGTGCGCGCTCGATCGGGATGGATTTTTCCAGAGGCTCCGGACGCTCATGGACACCGCGAAAGAATCGCTTGAGATCAAGCGGCGCGTCCTCTCCGACTGGCTCGATCGGGGGCTGTATCCCGCGACCGCGCGATATTTGAAAACATTTCGAAATCACTTTTCGACGATCGGGATCAATGGTATGAATGAAGCCATCCGAAATTTCAGTCGAGACGAGCACACTATCTCGACCGAGCATGGACGTGCTTTTGCGCTCGAGATACTTGATTTCATGCGGGACGTACTGCGTGAATACCAGGAGGAAACCGGCAATCTCTACAATCTGGAGGCGACCCCCGCCGAGGGGACGACGTACCGGTTTGCGCGTGAGGATCGCGCCCAGATACCCGGTATCATCCAGGCAGGGACCGAGGAGGCACCATTTTATACCAATTCTTCACAGCTGCCGGTCGGCTACACCGACGACGCCTTTCAGGCGCTCGACGCCCAGGACGAGCTGCAGTGCCGGTACACGGGCGGGACAGTCATGCACCTCTATCTCGGCGAGCGCATCTCCGATATTCGCGCCTGCAAAGCCCTCGTGCGGCGCGTCGTCTCGCGCTACCGGATGCCGTATATCACCATCACGCCCACATTTTCCGTCTGCCCGATCCACGGATACATCCCGGGCGAGCACGATTTTTGTCCGCGCTGCGACGAGGAGATGGGCTACACGGGCGAGGACGATCGGGATCACGAAACCCGCGCACGCTACACCGAGCGTCGGGAGGCGAAAATCGCCGATGCACTCGCCGTATCGGATACGGGATAGTTTTCTCGTCTGGAGGATATTTTTCTTTTTTATCATCACGCTCTATGTCCGCACACGACACCGGCGCAAAAAAGCGCACCCGCTGCCAGATCTACACCCGCGTCATGGGATACTACCGACCCGTCGAGCAGTTCAATCACGGGAAAAAAGCCGAGTTTTACTCGCGTACGTATTTTGACGAGTGCGCATCCGCAAACTCTGCATTTCTGCGGGATTTTTCCTAGTATGCGCCTGTCCGGAGTCCAAAAGCTCACCCACATCGACTACCCCGGAAAGCTCGCCGCCATTGCCTTTACGCCGGGGTGCACTCTGCGATGCCGCTACTGCTACAATCCGGAATTTGTCCTCCCCGATGCGATCCAGAGGCTTACGTCGTCGTTTATCCCCGAGTCGATATTTTTCCGGTTTCTCGATTCGCGTCGGGGACTTTTGGACGGTGTCGTCATCTGCGGAGGCGAGCCGACGATCCACCGCGATTTGCCAGAGTTTTTGGAAAAAATCCGCGCGCGCGGATTTCTGATAAAGCTCGATACGAATGGCGGCAATCCCGATATGCTGGAATATCTGCTGCGAAAATGACTCGTGAATGCGGTCGCGATGGATATAAAATTTCCCCTCGATCGGTACGTCGAGCTCGCCGGGAGACATGTCGGTCCCGAGCGCTATCGCCGGAGCATCGCTCTCATTCGCGCATCGGGCGTACAGTACGAATTTCGCACGACGGTCATACGGGACTGGCACACGCCGACGATCATGCAGTCGATCACCCGTGAGATCCCGGATGCACCGCACTACGCCATCCAAAATTTTCGCAGTGAAAAAACGCTCGATCCCGATTTCGTCGGAGGATCGTTTACTCGTGATCAGATGCATACACTCGCAGCTGCGGCGGAGCACTATGTCCGCCGGTGCGAGGTGCGGATGTAGATTGTCGGAGATCAGCGCGGCTTACCTGAAGCAGGTCAAGCGGGATACCACATGACTCCAACAGCTCGTCAAAATCCTCCAGAGGAAAAACATGCATGACCCTGTGAGTGCTATATCCCTTCGTATGTACATTTACGTACACTCGTATTCAAACCAGCGCCCCTTCAAGATATGCACTATCCAAACAATTTTGCTGTAGCGTGCATCATGAAAGCGCTTCGCGATTTCTTGTCGTCTCCTGTACGAGTATATAGTGCTTAGTGATTCAGAGTGGCAACACAGTGACGATTCACAAATCATCCAAAATATCACAAACATGGGAAAGTGCACACGTCGGCAATACTGCTGACAGTCGAGAGAGATTGATTTTTGGAAACACCCGATCGTCCCTATAGGGGACGGATATGTGAATCTGATCGCATGCTATGCGATGTCAGATTATTGCTTCGATGCGCCTCGAAAGCGCGATCTTGATTTTGTCTATCGAAATCTGCGCTTTTGGCGGCGCCGCACTACGAGCATGTTCCGATTGTTTGTCCATAAACATCGAAAAACCAAGTATCCTGTCGATAAATGTGTCGTGATGACGACTGCATTTTCATTTTACAAACACTGGATTACGTGTCAAAATTTTCGCTGCGACCTGCACGTGATGAGACTACCCCTCCCCCGACGGATCTCCACTGTCCGCATCATGCTCTCCTACCCGATACGATACGGTTTGTTGTCGTGCCGGTATTTTCCTGCGGACATCCCGGGATTTTCCGGATACGAGGCGGGCGAGCACACAGAGGCGCGTATACACGCTGCCGACGAGCGGCAGTAGTACCCCGGGTCGCGAGCGTGCTACACTCATCGCGAGAGCAAACAGGACGAGCAGCAGTCCCGCGACGACCGACCAGCCGAGCGCCACTGCAGATCCGAATGCCACGGACAAAAGAAGCATCTGAAACGCAAGACGACGATACCGACTCTCGGGACGAGACAGGATCAGCGGCAGAAACAGGAGACCGAGCATCGGGATACACAAAAGCTCTATAGGCAGTGGAAACCGCGTATCGGGATGCGCGGACTCGTACGCTTGCTCCTCATATGCGGCGATATCACGGATATTTTCGAGTGCTGCGGAAAACGAAACGCGCTCCCGTCCAAAAAACAGCGCCTCGAAAATATGTCGTATAAACAGTAGTGCCGCCTCGATATTTACATACCACGAGAGCGGCAGCGGGATGCGGCGAATCAGTGCCGGGATTTCGAGTCGGTCGACCGTAAACGCCGAGATCGCCGCCCAGGCAAATACGATGCTGTACAGGAGTGTGACGACCATGGCGGACGCATGCGCGCCAAATGCAAATCCCGACAACGCAAAGAGAAGCGCAAACGATCCGCCGATCCGGATACCGTCGGCAGTGGCGTCGTTTTCATGGCGAGCATGGATGAAAAATCCGAAAATCGGCACAAAGCTCGCCACGGCGATGAGCGCCCCACGATCAGAGGAAAACCGGTGCGTGCACGTCCGGGACAGCGCATGTCCGGTCTCGGCGATCTCTCGCGCGTCAGTGCCGCGATAGGCATCGCGCGCGAGCACGAGGATAGCGAAAAGCCCCGCTCCGTACACGAGCACAGTCCCAAGCTCTCGCACGGAGATGCCGACAAACGGGATGAAAAATCCGAGATACGAGGCAAAAACCCCGTGATACAGGATGATCAGCGCGAAAAATGCGACATGCACTCCCGTCGCGCGCCAGGCATGACGTCGCACGTACGGATGGGAAAAATTCGGATTTTTTCTCGCAAGCAAAAACATCCACCCCAAAAACAAATAGCTTGCGAGAGCGTTGATGCGGACTTTCGTATCGAGTGATGATATGGGTGCCTGCATAGGATTTTTGTTTAGTCTATCCTATTTTTCACGAGAGGACAAATATCGTCTCGTATCGAGGCGCATACGATACGGGAGTCGAGTACTCCGGTTTGATACGGCATGACCGGTATGGACAAAACAGCGCTGTCTGCAGCGATCATGCGAGAGTCGCCGGGATAGCGCATCATGATCGACATGATCGAGGAGCGCGCCTAGATTCATGAGAGCATTTTTTAGATAAAGTACGTAACGCATGAAAAAATATCCGGTGAGCTTCGTCGGTTTGATACTCGTGAAAATATCGCACCAAAATCCGATGCGTCCATCATGGCGTCAGAGCGCGAAAAATCATCGAAACAATCGAGCGAATACCGCACCGGAGTACCATATCATAGATCGGGGTGCGGTGCCTTTTTTCATCTCGATCCCCGGGTGCGAGAGATACTGAATGCTATTTTTTCACCGTGTCAAAAAACACCCGAGGCTCTGAAACGCCCTCGCTCGAAAACCGGTATTTTTTGTTTGCGTTTTTCGAAATTTCGGGAAATATGGTAGCTCTTTCGACGAGGTGTGTCTTTTGTATTTTTTTCGGTCATACCCGATGGGAGATCACACCACGCTCAAACACATCCCGATATCAAAGCATGCTCAGGGCACGATCGTGCAGCTACTGGCAAAACACAATATCACCTCGAAACGCGCGCTCGAGCGACTCACACACTCCTGCGAAGTAATCCTCGCCGAGTGGTCAGTCGAGTCGCGCCCCCGGTATTTCACGATGCTCTTTTCGTTTCTCGCCCGATTTTGCGAGGAGGAGCGGTGCGTATTTTCCCGGACGGATAAGATCCGCCTGCTGTGCGGACTCTCGGATTCGCATCTGGAGTGGTCGAGAGTAGCCCTCGCAAATGCAAAACAGGATCCGATCCTCAGAGCGCTCACTCCGCTTCGATGACCTCAGCTTTCGGCGGAGCTGTCGCGTCTGGAGTCGCGATTTCACGATGAGCCGACAGTCATGCGGCACATCGGCTGCTACCGGCTTTCTAGGCATGTCTTTGAGTATACCCGGGAATTTCGCTCGAAATTTTCACGAGTATGGGAGCTCCTGGAGCACGAACACCCTCCCGAGTCCCTGCGATTTATCGCGGAGGACAGCGTCGTACTGCTCGCAAGCGGACTGCAGGCACAGTGGGACGACGCACAAATCCTCTCGGCGATCAAGGGAAGCGCCGCCGTACTGAAATCATGCGATCTGCTGCGAGCATGAAACTACCTCTCCGAGATCCGGGAAATACCGGGATTTTCAGAGTTTCAGTCTACGGACGAGCTGTTTGATACGCAGGAGTATGTCTCCATTCTCCTGCATCAGCTGTCGATGCGCCGAGAAGAATCCAGCCTCTCGCAACGACAGGAAGCGCTCTTTCAGCTGCTCTCCCGATTTTCAAAAAAGCGCACGTACCAAAAACGCCATATCATCGAGCTCGCATTTGCCATGCCGAAAAAGACGCTGAGCTCACACATTCAGGAAATCGGATTCGAGCGAGTATACCAAGAGGCGCACATGCAGCTGTCCATGCGCACGATGAGTACCGACATCGAGACCGCACTCGCCCGGACGCGCATAGGGAGCTTTGTGCCAAATCGCTACGGCATTCCCATCAAAAAAATCGATGATGATCACTACGAGATCTACGCCGAGACATACTCCTGCATACGCGTCATGCACACAGTGGAAAATCTGGGATACCTCCAGTCGCTCGGGCTTGGATTTCTCATCCCGAAAATACACGACGTTTGCACGCTCTTCGCCCGCAAGACACACAGTCGCGGATTTGGTGTAGAGTTTGCATTTTCAAAAGCGGAACGTCACACGCTGCTTGCGGATTTTGCTCGCATCCTCAGGATTGCCAAAGTGCAGAATGACGCGCTGCCTCTGGAAAAACTCGAGGAGCAATTTTTCCGATTTCAGGACAAACACTCGAACGCGGCGATACTCGATCGCGCCCGCAGCATCTGAATCCTCGACGATATGGACAGCGTGGATATCGCGATGCTGTCCAAAAAACTCTTTGAAAAATCCGCAAACAAACGGCAGACTCTCTCCACTCCGGAGTAAAGCTCTTCGCTCTATGCGCAAACTTCACACTGCATTTGTTTTCGCTATCAGCTGGAGAGAAAAGAACCGAAAGAATGTCTATCCAGACTGACAAAAGAAATGACGATAGTCCCTATTTTTTAGCAGGTGTTCCTTGAAAGAATATCATTTGCCAATTGCCATCATGCCTCTGCCAAATCGAACTACATAAAGTGCATTTGTTCTCACCCGATTCATCAAATTTTCTATCCAATACGGAATGTAAAAGAATTATCTTGCGACAGCACTTTCGCTTCCATTTCTCGAATATCGAATTGAAAGCTCGAACTGTTTGGTACGTGTTCGAGTACGTCTTTTTTGTTTGCAGAACGACCGTTTTGCATGAATCCAAAAAAATCATCTGCCAAAAGCTCATTGAGTCTTTTTGGAGGTTTTCTGGTTTCGGACTGAAGTAATTCCATTTCTAGCGCTTTAATTTTTTGAATTTCTTCGTTCATAGTTGTCTCATGACATGAATGGTGGGTCTGGCTGGGATTGAACCAGCGACCAATCGGTTATGAGCCGACTGCTCTGACCACTGAGCTACAGACCCGAAAGCGCCATTATATCCGAAAAAATGCTTGATTTCAATTTCACGAAAAAACGTGCACCGGAGTATATCCGAAACAACCACGAATACAATACGGCGACAGTTTGCAGATCTTGCGATTTCGGTACAAATCATGCTGTCGCTCTCATGCGAGCGCGCCGATCAGACATCGCCTGCACAGTCGACAATCGTCCGCGCGAATGGACTTTTTGACGTACATCCATACAATGCGCGCCACGTGCGACCGTAGTTTAGCTGGATAGAATGCGACCCTCCGAAGGTCGAGGTCAGAGGTTCGAGTCCTCTCGGTCGCACCATGCAAACAATATATCCGTTCATCCCAAAACGGATTTTTTGTATCAATTTCAACTATCTCATAGAGGATTCGAATCCGAGCGGTCGAGCAGCGCGAGACGAGGCGTGCCTCGTATGGCACGCCGAGAGTGAGGAGAGGCGAGCGCGCCGGAGAGCGCTCGAATCCTCTCGGTCGCACCATGAAAATAGTTTGTCCGTTTATTTTGAGACGGATTTTTATTGATTTGCAAGTGTTTGAGGGGAGAGTTGAACTCGGTCAGTCGACCATGTAACTCCGATGACGCAACTTCTGGATACCGCTATACACTCGGAAATTTTATCGCGTATGAGTCTTCGCGAAGAGTAAAAGCGTATGGGTGAAAATGACTGTCAGTATCGTCTCGTGCGAGTATACTGGTGATATACAGCTCCAGCAAAACTTGCGAATGCCCACGCATACGCTCGTGGCACTGCTTCTGATACGAGTTTTTAGTTCGATCTTCATCGGGCTGGAGTGCACGCATTCGACCGAAGCTCTGCCCCGAAGCATACCACCCGCAAACACGCGATAGCCAAACAGCCCCGAAATCTACTCTCGCACCATCTGCTCACACGCCTCGACAAATGCGAGAAAAAGCGGGTGCGGTCGGGTCGGGCGTGATTTGAATTCGGGATGAAACTGCGTCCCGATCATAAACGGATGCTCGGAAATTTCGACGATCTCCGCGAGCTCCCCGTCCGGACTCGTCCCCGAGATGTGAAATCCCGCGGACTCCATCCGCTCTCGATACGCATTGTTGAATTCAAATCGATGCCGATGTCGCTCATGGATGTCCGTCTCTTTGTATATTTCAAAGGCAAGAGAATCCCCGCGAATCACGCACGGATACGTCCCGAGACGCATCGTCCCGCCTTTGTCCCGGACGCCCTTTTGCGTCTCCATGATATGGATGATATTTTCGGTGTTTTCCGGCACAAATTCTTCGCTGTTCGCGCTTGCGATTCCGAGGATATTTCTCGCGTACTCGATGCCCATGATCTGCGATCCGAGGCAGATACCGAGATAGGGGATACGATTTTCGCGCGCATGCCGACACGCGATGATCATACCCTCGATGCCCCGACTGCCAAATCCTCCCGGGACGCAGATACCGTCCAGATTTTCGAGCAGAGCCAGATTTCCCTGCTCTATCTCCTCCGCATCGATAAATCGGATTTCCACCCGTTTTTTGCGTGCGTATCCCGCGGTGCGCAGTCATTCGTTTAGAGAATAGTATGCATCCTCCAGATCATTGTATTTTCCCACCATGCCGATTTTCACGATCTCGCGTGCTGTGTGTATCCCCTCCACGAGTGTCCGCCATCCCCCCAGATCACACGGACACACCTCGAATCCGAGCCGAGAAAGCAGTCGCTCGCGTACGCCCTGATGCTCCAGATCGAGCGGTACCTCGTAGATAGTCGGCATATTTGGCGCGGCGATGATATGCTCCCGATCCAGCGAGCAAAAATCCGCCGCTTTTTTGAGGATATCCTCGGGGATAGGGAGATCCGCGCGCAGCACCAGAAAATCCGGATTGATCCCGTAAGACATGAGCGTACGCACGGCGTGCTGAGTCGGCTTTGTCTTGAGCTCTTTGGATGCGCCGATATACGGCAGGAGCGACACGTGGATATAGACGACGTTTTCACGTCCGATCTCCCGCCTCATCTGGCGCGCCGACTCGATGAGATATTCATTTTCCATGTCTCAGACCGTCCCGCCGATCTCTATGATAGAGACGTCCGCCCCGCTCGTCTCGTAGCCCTCGCGGATTTTTTCCTTTACGAGATTGGTGAGATGAGGGATAAACTGGACGGTTTTCCCCAGATAGTCGCCCGCTCGCTCACGTCTGATCACTTCTTCGAAAAAGCGCCCAGACGTGAAAGACGAAAGATGATTGAGATTTTCTCCGATAAATCGCTCATAGTGCCCGATATCCAGATCGGTCTCCGCACCGTCCTCCGTCACGAATACTTCGCCGTGCTGAAATGGCGACATCGTCCCCGGATCGACATTCAGATAGCCGTCGAGCTTTTGAAAAAAGACGCGATATCCACTGCCCTGCAGGAGCGCCCCGAGCGACGAGGCGATGATTCCCTTTCCGATGCCGGACAGTACGCCGCCGGTGACGAATATGACCCTCATGAGAAAAGCGCGAAAAAATAAAAACCGCCCGAAAGTATACGAGTCGGACGGATATGAGCAAGAAAGAATTATACTCGACTACCCCTGTGCCGCTCAATTGACTGTAAATGCTCAAATTTTCTCTTTCAGGAACGCGTGAAACTTACTGCAAGAATCCCCTTCTACCTCTAGCAATGCTTTACAGCGGCTTTCCTGATCCCCGAAAAGATATACTTCTCGTACTTCCTGTTCTTCTGGATTCGAGAAATAAAAAACGATTACAGGGACATGATCAGTATGTAGGCGCGTACTATTTCAAGCTTGTATACTATGGACAACCCAGGTTCCTTTATCGCAACGAGTCGGTATTGCATGTACATCCCAGCACAATACAAAATCTGTACCTTCGTCCAATTTTCACCATAAACACCTGACGCCCTTTTCTCTATGAAGGTTTGTACTTCTTGCAACTTTTTCTTGAAATCACTCTGGGGTAGCTTTGATTGTCGTATCAGCCCTTTGGGAAAAATGGCATGCAGCGGCACCAGACAAACCGTAAAAATATAAAACCGCCCGAAACCGATCAGACAATCAAAAATATCGAAACATCTATCTGGTGCCGAGAGAGAGACTCGAACTCTCACACCCGAGGGCGCGGGCTTCTAAGACCCGTGTGTCTACCATTCCACCATCTCGGCGGGCGTGTCTGGAGATTGTAGGAAAAGCGTGCTCTTTTGTCAAAATGTTTCGAACGGGATATTTGCATAGCTCGGATGAAAATGGGAAAATGCTTTAGAGTATTTTGAAAAGCAAGCATGTATTTTGCAGTTTATAAATACCCTCCAGCCGGCAGGCAGAGAGTATCATAAAAATCTAAAGCTGAAACACTTTGCATGTTTCTGTCTCACGCTTTGTTCGTTGAGGATCTTCTTTTGCTTGGTGCTCTATAGGTGTAATTGCCCTGTCGGCGTAATTCCGTATGTTTCCTGTTATTATCTCATCCAAAGAAGACTTTGAAAAACTTTATCCCCTAGCTGGGAGAGAGGGGGTTTTGCGGAGGAATGTATAAAGAAGTGTCGATACTCTCGTTATTATACTCTTTTCTTTATATATTCTTAATACCTAGAGACTAGTGCGATTTGTGTATTTTTTTCTCGTACTGGAGAGGAGCCGAGATACAGGATAAATTCACATACTCTGCCGGTGGATATACGCACTATTCTCTTTTTCTTGCCGGGTATCCTCTCTTTTTATAAAGTTTTTCACTGTCGAAAACTCTTCTTTTTCGGGTTTTGGTTTTTGTCTTCGTTGAATATAATTCTTCGGTGAAATACTAAAAATTTCTTTTCACATTCTCTCATTTTTCTCGTCTTTCTATGAGATTGTTTCACATCTTTCTCAGTGTCGTCGTTCTCGGATTTTCATTTTCGTTTGGACTGCTACTCTGAGAGTACTCCGATATTGATGCGTATTTTGACGAGCTGTATCTTTCTCGCGCGGCGGATTCGTTTCTCTCGCAGAGACAGGGGGGAGCTACTTTGGACTCAGCCGATCCCGCTTCTTTAGAGACATTTTCAAAAATTGATCTCAATCTCCTTTCCGAGGTATACGATATCGTACAGGAGCACTATATCGACTATGAGTACCTTGATTCGCGGGAGCTCGAGGAGGGAGTGGTCAGAGGATTTGTCGAGAGTCTCGATGATCGCTATAGCGAGTATTTTGATATCGAGGAGACCGAAGTATTTCATGATGTGCTCTCGGGAGATTTCGAGTGAATCGGGGCGGTCATCGCCACTCACGAGCTCGGAGTCAGGATAGAGCGGATCATCGCCGGCTCTCCCGCAAAGGCAAATAATCTGCGGGCGGGAGATATCATCGTACGCGCCGACAAGACGGGTCTTGCGGGATTTTCTACTGCGGAGGCGGTGCAGGAGATCAGCGGTCCTGCGGGGACTGTCGTCGAGCTCGAGATCATCCGCCCAGAGGAAAATGAGACATTTACGAAAACCATCACCCGACAGAAAATCACGATTCCCTCCGTTTCCTCGGAAATCACGGATGACGGGACGGGGTATATTTTCCTCTCGATTTTCTGAGAAAATACCGATCGCGAATTTCAGACCGAGCTGCAAAAACTCGTCCTCGACGAGCGTGTAAACGGACTCGTCCTGGATCTACGGGATAACGGCGGGGGATTTCTGGAGACGGCGGTCGGCATTCTTTCGAATTTTATCGAGAAAAACGAGCTCTTGGTTCGGACGGTATATCGCGATCCGCGACAAAACGAGAGCTTTTTTTCACTCGGCAATACACTCCCCGATATTCCCGTCGTCGTCCTCGTCAATGAAAACTCGGCATCCGCATCCGAGATCACCGCCGGAGCACTTCGCGAGTACGGACTCGCAGTGCTCGTGGGACAAAACACATTCGGCAAAGGATCGGTCCAGCGCCCTTTCGTACTCTCGGATGGCAGTGAAGTGAAGATCACCATCGCCGAGTGGCTCACACCCGGCGGAGACCAGATCAATGAAGTCGGCATAACGCCGGATGTAGTGGTTGATTTTCAGGATGAGGACTATGACAGTCAGTACGATCGCCAGCGTGCGGTCGCCGAGGTGATCCTGCAGTCGTGGATCGAGGCGGGCGATCGGATCGCGGGGCTCGATGCGGCACAGTCGCAGATAGCGCTGCTTGCGGGTGGGCAGTCCGATGATACTCCCGAATCCCCTGAGTCCCCCGAGTCTGATGGAGAATAGATTCTCTAAAAGACAGTATTTACGACTACAGATCCGCGACATATTTTCACACGATTTTTGGATCAGTCTCACAAAAAAACCGCAATTCACTCACTCACCTCCGACTTGTAGTTGCGTACTTCTATCTATGCCGGGAACTCTTCGAGAGTCGAGCAATCCACTCACCCCCGACTGTAGTTGCGTACTTCCTACCGCGGTCGTGAATCTCGCGCACACCGCAATCCACTCACTCACCTCCGACTGTAATTGCGTACTCCTACTCTCCAATCGGGCATACTCTGCTCGCTGCAATCCACTCACCCCGATTGCGGTCGTGGTGCTTCTGTCGCGATGACAATCGGACTCTGTGACATACAGCATCGAAATCCCGGTCGGAGAACAAATTTTCTCAAATAAACCGGTATCCGATTTTTTCGCTAAAAGCGCTTTTTCACTATTTATACCGATAGCCCCCAGACTCTGAAAAGCCCGATATACAGCATCTTTCGATACCGGTTTTCCTCGAGGGAAGCCGGTTTTTCGCTTTCGGATTCTTTTGTATTTTTGCTTGTAAACGCTCCATGTTTCGGTACAATTTCGTGAAAATTTCCTGCCTTTTTATACCGATACAGCTCATGTACATCCGTCTCGACACTCACGGAAGAAAGGAGTATCAGGCATCGCTCGGAAACGGGGGGGTAGTGTTTGAATATCATTGACAGCACTTGTTTTTCTAAAATTTTTCAAATCATGTTTCTCAGCCAGCCACTTACCACCACCGATCCCGAGATCGCCGCACTCATCGCCGAAGAACGAGAACGCCAAGAAGATGGCATCGAGCTCATCGCATCCGAAAACTCCGTCTCACCCGGCGTGCTCGAGGCGCTTGGGAGCGTCTTTACCAATAAATACTCCGAAGGATATATCGCAAAGCGCTACTATGCGGGAAATGAAGTCGTCGATAAAGTCGAGAGTCTTGCCATCGAGCGCGCAAAGGCGCTTTTTGGTGCCGAATATGTCAATGTCCAGCCGCTTTCAGGCTCTCCCGCGAATCTCGCAGTCTATATGGCGATACTCTCTCCCGGCGATACCGTTCTCGGTATGTCGCTCGATCACGGAGGACACTTGACACACGGACATCCTGTGAATTTTTCCGGGATGCTCTACAATGTCATTCCCTACGGTCTGGATCCCGAGACGGAGCGCATCGATATGGACGAGGTAGAGCGTCTGGCGCTCGAACACCGCCCAAAGATGATCATCGCCGGATATACGATCTACTCCCGACTCGTCGAGTGGCAGAGATTTCGCGAGATCGCCGATGCGATTGGTGCCGTTCTCTTCGCTGATATATCGCATACCGCGGGGCTCATCGCCTGAGGAGCGCTGGAAAACCCCGTGCCGATATGTGATGTCGTCTCGACGACGACGCATAAAACGCTCCGCGGACCGCGCGGTGGCATGATCATGGCAAAACAGCAGTATGCAAAAGCAATCGCGAAAGCGGTATTTCCGGGCGTACAGGGCGGACCGCACGATCATGTGACCGCCGCTAAAGCGGTAGCATTTCTCGAAGCGGCGAAGCCGGAATTTCGCCAATATTCTAAACAAATCATTCTCAATGCGCAAGTGCTTGCGGACGCACTTTCAAAAGAAGGATTTCGTATCGTATCGGGCGGGACGGATACACACTATTTTCTCGCCGATGTATATCGAAATTTCGGTATCGGCGGAAAAGAAGCCGAAGCTATCTTTGAATCAGTCGGTATCTCGCTCAATAAAAATATGGTCCCGAATGACCCGCGAAAACCCGTCGATCCCTCGGGAGTGCGTATCGGGACGCCCGCTGTCACGACTCGCGGCATGCGCGAGGAGGACATGCACACCATCGCGCACATCATGAGCGAGGCGATCCGAAATCGACAAAATCCGCAAATGATCGCCACACTCCGCGAGCAAATGCGCACGCTTTGCCGTCGATTCCCCATATACGAAAACGCGGCTGCATAACTTTCCCCATTAGCATAATCCCATGTCCCTCGAAGAATTTACCCCATCCGTCGAGGACTCGGGCGAAGCCGGCGGCAAATCCGCGGAGTCCGTCCGCGAGTCGGATCCCGTCCGGGTCGCCCGCACTCTCCGAAATATCAAAAAAACCCGGCGCGACGAGCAAAAATCCCGGCGCGATGATGACTCGCTGGCGCGGGTGCTGCTGGCGCTCATGCAGACGGAGGAGTATCATTTTTTGCTCTCGTCGCTCGTGCCGCTCATCTCCTCGGGTGTGCCGTCGCATTTTCTCGTGGGGTGATTGTCACTCATATTCGAGCCTGCGGAGCGGACGATCCGCGTGCGCTACACCTCTGTCGAGCGCGCAGATGCGATCTCGCCCGTATGCGAATCACTCGCTGAACACATCGAATTTGACGAAGAGGCGCTGCCGCAGGCTGTCCGCGATCGGATCAATTTTTGGATTGACGATCTTTTTGATGCGGTCACGCACGATCCGTCGAATATCATCACCAAAAAGCTGCTCACCCAGCTCGAGACGTCCGCGTATCGGCGGATGATGACCGACTTCGTACGCGATATTTTCGAGCATTTTCTCTTTTCGCTTCGGATCCGCATATCCGAGTCGCGCGCGCATAAATACAGTGATTTCATCCTGAAACAACTCGCAAAGCGCCTCGAGAGTGTGTATGATGCGCAGTATTTTGAGGGGTAAACAAAAGAAACCGAGAACGAAAAATCCCGAGAGAAACTCTCGGGATGTCTGAATGTGATACCGCTCTACCCCTCTATGACCGCCCCCAATCTTTTCAGTTCTCTCATGAATTTTTTGGCATCTTTTCACAGGTTTTCGATCTGTTTTCTTCGGAAACGTGCTCATTTTAGAGTAGTCCCCTCGCCGATAGTGATGTAGTTGAAATCTACTCCTCGAAAGTCCGCTCCGGTTAGATTTACTTCCCGTCAAACAAGAACAGATCATGTACCACGAAAACGCATTCCGGAAAAATCTTTTCAGTCGAGAATTACGAGTTCTTTTTGTCATGATTCAGTTATTTTATCTCCGCCTTGCGTGCGCTCTCCGTGTGATCCGGCGACGACCATCTGTGCTAAATTTGTTCATGAAACAGCTTGGACATTGTCGGTGGTATCAGGTAGATCGTCTTGATCGACTCATCATTCTCCCCAAGGATCGTGGCCATCTGTTTCATCCTGCTGAAGTTTTTCAGGGTCAATTTCTTCTTCGACTTTCTCCACTGCCCTCACTACAAGAGAGTTCATAAAAGTATCATTCCCTACAAGAACGCCTACGAGTTGATCCAACACCCGTGGATCTTCAGTGATTGCCGCTACGACAGCCGACGCCAGATCGGACATGCTTTCAGTACCGAGATCTATTGCCGCCATAGCATCGTCTGCTACCTGCTGGGAAAGTCCGGTAATTCCCGAGGCTTCGAGATGGAGATCTGGTGGAATTTCCCCGGCAAACTCATAATGCGTTACTGGGCTATCTGGTGTACTCATGATAAATAAAGTCAGAGAAGTACAGTGGCAATTTTATATATAGAATGAGTAATGTCAAATTATATTTGTAAGTTTTTTCCAAGTAATGCATTTCACGATAAAAATACGAGTCCCATAATCATAGTCGTGAGTATGATTGCTTCAATCACTTGTCAAAAATTAGCCGACACTACCGCCCACTCGGGCGCCGAGAGTCCGTTTGCGACCAGGAGGATGATCCGCGAGAGTGAATCGGCGATAAATCCAAGCGCGATTGCCGCCGGCGCAAAAACCCCGACGAATACGAGTGATAATGCGGAAAAAAGCATAATGGCGGGGATGAGCGGTGCCACGAGCAAATTTGAGAGGAGAAATACCGTCGAGACCTCACCGAAAACGACGGCGACGAGCGGTACGCAAAATGCCGTCGCCGAGAGCGTGAGCACGACGGACTCGCGAGCGGAGAGGATAGTCGGTATTCGCTGAAAAAAGCGTTCGAGTGCCGATTTCAAAACAATGAGTCCGAACACCGAGAGAAACGACAGCTGAAAGCTGACATCCGAGACGAGGATGCCGGGATTTCGTGCGACCATGATGGCGGCGACCGCGATCGTGAGTGCGATCAGGCGCAGGCGCGTGCCCGATGCAAATGCGAGGTATCCGAGCACGCCCGTGATACCGGCACGTACGACGGGCGGATCATCGCCCACGAGCAGGACGAAACCGATGATGCCGATGATGACCCCGACACTGCGGACCACCACTGAAAATCGGGACAGCATCCACGCGAAAAAGAGGGCGACGATCGTCACATTAAATCCGCTCGCTGCGAGGATATGAGACAGACCGGTTTTCGCAAAAGCATCCCGTGCTCACTCGTCCATATCCGTGCGATCACCAAACAGTAGTCCCCGGACGAGCACACCGGTATCGTCGGGATAGAGCCGGTTTGTCCGGTCGCGGATTTCCGAGCGGATCGTGTCGACTCATCGCAAGACCGGGCTTCGGTCGTTTGTTTCGGTGCGTGATTCGACTCAGGCGAATGTCACGGCAAACACTCCCCGCGTCTCATAAAATCGCCGTCTCGATGGATCGTCCCACCCGAGCGGCGGCAGGAGCGTACCGGTTCGGGTGAGGATGTCACCCGGTTTGAATGTCTGACTCGGCGACACATAGAGCCACATGCCGGTATTGTCCGGCATAGCTTGTCGATGTACCTGCAGGAGCCTTGCGAAATACCGGGACCACTTTGTATCCGTGCGCTCCAGACGGATGATCCGGATGCGCATCGCTGCTTTCTCTCCGGTTTTTTCGATCGTCCCCGATTTCGTCTGTGTGAAAATACCGGTATCGATGAGCGTCTGCATGTGCCCCTGTGTCGGAGCGATCGAGACAAATAGACCAAAACCGGCTCATATAAACAGTGCTATCCACACTGCTTTTTGTAAAAATATTTGAGGTGCAAATGCCCTCACCGTCCCCAGTACTGCGCACGCTACTGCGAAAATTCACACTATCGCGACCGGATTTTCCCACAGGCTGTACCCGGCAATCGAGAGAAAAAACCCGGCAGCCGCGAGAAAAAATCCTACCCGATGAGCGAGCTTTCGCGACGAGAAAGCCGAGCCAGTCACCACACGGCGAAAATGATAAGAATGAGAAATCCGATCTGCCCCAGCGACGCGCCCGTGTACGAGGCGACGATGTCTTCGCGACCGGAAAACTGCTCGCCCGCTATGTACGCCGCCGAAAACGTGATCATGCCGAAATAGCCGACGATGCCGTCGATGCTCACGACCGAGCGCACGATGTACAGGAGACTAAAGAGCAAAAACGAAAACAGCGCATACAAAAGCCCCAACGGAATGACGGGATCGGCATAGGGATTGGCAGAGTAGGGAGAGGTGTACTCGACGCCGATGGACAGATCCGTCGGCGCACCGAGCACCTGCCCACCGAAAAACGCTCCGACAAATCCGACGGACGCGGCTCCGAGAAAGGCGATGACAGTGGCGTCAATGTATTTCGGAAGAGAAAATCCGCGCCACCATACGGCGATAAAGAGCACGAACAGAAAGCCGAATATCCCTCCTATGAGCGAAAAATTGTAATCGGACATGAGGAAAAACCGGATGATTCCCTCCGAAAAGATAAACTGCAAATCCCGCCACTCGGCGATGATGTAGAAAAACCGGGAAAAAAGAAAGCTCGAAAGAAAGAAAAATAAGGCGTTTCCGAGGAAAAATTGGGTGTTGATGCCGAGCTTTAGCGACAGACGATACAGCAGGAAAAAGAACGCGAGAAACGACAGTGACAGACCGAGCCCGAATGAATAGAGTGTAATGCCGAAAACGTCGAACTGGGGATACATAGAAAAAGTGAAAAACTATCGGGCGTACTCGATGACGCGTTTTTCGCGTATGAGGGTGATTTTGATCTCTCCCGGATACGAGAGGGTGTCCTGTATGGTCTCGGCGATCTCCTGTGCCATACGCTCGGCATCCCAGTCGCTCACGGTCTCGCAGTCCACAAAGACGCGGACCTCCCGTCCTGCCGAGAGCGCGAATGCTTTATTGACTCCGGAAAAACTCGCGACGAGATTTTCCATCTCCTGCATCCGCTTTACAAACTGATCGGCATTGATACGGCGCGCTCACGGTCGGATAGCGCTGATGGCATCGGCGATCTGTATGATTTTCGTCTCGATGCAGATCTGCGGGACGTCGTCGTGATGTCCCTCGATGATATTGACGAGGCGCTCATCCAGCCCGTATTTTCGCGCGATGCGTCCGCCGATCTCGGGATGCGTCCCCTCGATGTCGTGATCCATCGCCTTGCCGAGATCATGCAGGAGTCATCCCTTCAGAGCGAGGGCGGGATCGGCGCCGATGAGCTTTGCGATCGCCTCGGAGAGGTATGCCACTTCTTTTGAATGCGTCAGGATATTTTGTCCGTAGCTCGTACGAAATCGAAATTTTCCAATGAGGGGCACGATCTCATTTGGAATATCCGTGATGCCCATCTCCGCCAGAGTTTTTTCACCGAGATCGGCGATGAGCTTTTCCGCCTCGCGCTGATTTTTTTCGGCGATTTCCTCGATGCGTGCTGGCTGGATGCGTTTATCGGCGATCAGGTCTTCCAGAGTCTTTTTTGCGATATATCGACGAAACAGATCAAAGCTCGATAAAAATACCGTGTCGGGCGTGTCGTCGATGACGAGCGAGACTCCCGTCGATCGCTCAAACGCCGTGATGTTTCGCCCTTCTTTTCCGATGAGTTTTCCCTTTAGATCGTCGCTCTCGAGCGATATCATCGTCTGCAGCGCTTCGCTGGTCACCTCTGCGGCATACTGCTGGATGGCGCCGATGAGGACTTCTTGGGCGATTTCCTTTTCGCGCTTTCTGTACTCTGTGCGCTTTTTTTGCGCCAGTGCCGAGAGATCGCTCTCATAGCGCGCCTCCACCTGAGAAAAGAGCTCATCTTTCGCCTCTTCTTCGGAGAGCTTTGCGATCTCCGAGAGGCGGGACGAGAGCTCTGCGGACTCTTCGTCGAGGGCTTTTCGTTTGTCTGCGAGATCGGTTTCTTTTTTATACAGCTCTTCAAATTTTCCATCGAGCTCTGAAAGTCGCTTTTCGATGCGCTCTTCTTTTTCGACGATTTTTCCCTCCAGCTCGTCGATCTTCTTTTTTTGTGATGAGAGCTCCTGACGCTCCGAATTGATTTTTTCCCGGTCGGATTTCATCGCGTTTTCGAGTTCTTTTTTACGCTCGGCGATTCGCTTTTCATCCGCCTCGCGCAGTTTTTCTATTTCTTTTGTGCGCGAGAGAGTTTCGCGCTTTGCCATATGCAGAAAGAGGACATAGGAGCCGATGGCGCAGACGAGCGCGCCGCCAGCAAACCACAGGAATTCGAACATGTTGGAGAGATCATGATGATATGAATGCGCTTATCGGGTGTTTGATTGCTCGTATCGGAAAAAATCCAGCGCACGTACCCGAATAGTACTCAAACACACAGAAAGTCAATTTTGAAACGGTTTGCGAGCGAAAAAATTCGGCATATACTTGGATTGCTATTTCATATCGTTTTTCTCAGATGGCGCGCCTCGTATGCACCGAGTGTCGGTACCTCCTGTCTACGGATATGCTGGATCGCGACGACAGCTCCAGCGAGCTGTATGCGGCGGATGGCTCGCTTGTTTGTCCGGCGTGCGGGGGAGTCGATACCTTTATGCGGGTGGCGGAGGCGGTGCAGGATCCGCCGGAGGATCCGGATGATCTGTCGGCGGTAGAGGAGCAGCACACGCCCTTTTATTTTCGGGAGGGGGACGTGCTGCGTGTGCGCGTGGGACTGGAGGATAATCCTCACCCGCAAACCGACGACCATCGCATCGAGGCGATCGGCGTCTATGACACGGACGGCGAGGTCATAGAAGAGCTCTCCGGAGACGACGCCGATATCGAGTGAGAGTTTACATTCGCGTGTCCGGATGAGCCGTTTGAGGTGCGTGCTACCTGCAATCGGCACGGCGTGTGGAAAGGGGTGGATGCCGGAAGGGATTAGTCGCGTATGTCTGCGTTTTCTCTTGCGGCGAGCATATCGATCTCGAATGCGAGCTGTCGTCTCTCAGGCGCTTTCTGATCCCTGTGCCGTGCGTATATATACCGGATCACCATCGAGTGATAAAGGATCTATTTTCGCGTTGTCTGCTTTTCGTTATGCAGTTTTTTACCAGATGAAAAATCTGTATTGCTTTTACGTCTCGCGGTGTATAATTTTTCGACTTTCTCATCGTGTTTCATGGGCGATCTTCCCTTTCTCTTCCTCTTTCTCGTACTTGCGTTCGTCTTCGGATTTGTAGCGATACCGCCGTATATCCGCATCCTGTATCGCTACCGTCTGGGAAAAAATATCCGTACGGAAGCCCTCGTAGGACAGGCATCGGAGTACGCGCGCCTCCATCAGGCAAAGGCGGGAACACCGACGATGGGCGGGGGTGTCATCCTCCTCGTGATCCTCGTGCTCGTCGCGCTGTCCATCATCGCACAGGCGTTTTCTCCGGTTGTCGAGGAGTTGTTTGGAGTGACCATACGATTTTCCCTCTGGAATCGAAATGAGACCTACATCGCGCTCTTTACTCTCTTTGTGCTCGGCGCAGTCGGCGCAGTCGACGACTATATGAATGTGCGCGGTATCGGCAGGACGAAGGGACTCTCTGCACGACTGAAATTTGCACTGCTCATACTCTTTGGCATGGCGGGGGGATGGTGGTTTTTTGAAAAGCTCGGGTATTCGTCCGTAGCGCTCCCCGTACTCGGCTCGCTCGACATCGGCATTTTTTACATTCCCCTCTTCATTTTCGTCATCCTCGCCATGGCAAATAGTGTGAATTTCACCGACGGACTCGACGGACTCGCGGGCGGATTGTTGCTCTTCGGATACGGAGTTTACGCCTTCATCGCCTATGACAAATGACTGCTCATCCTCTCGGCGGTGTGCATGCTCGTCGTCGGGACGCTCGTGGCATTTTTGTGGTACAATATCAAGCCTGCTCAATTTATCATGGGCGACGTCGGATCGCTCTCGCTCGGGGCGACGCTCGGCGTCATCGCCATGATGACGGATACGCTGGTCGTGCTCGCCATTATCTCCGGGATTTTTGCGCTGGAGCTTTTTTCCGTCGTCATCCAGATCACCAGTAAAAAGCTGCGGGGCGGCAAAAAAGTCTTTCGTATCGCGCCGTACCACCATCACCTGGAGGCGCTCGGCTGGCGAGAGGAGACGGTGGTCATGCGTCTGTGGCTCGTGGGTCTCATCCTCTCGGTCGTGGGGCTCGTGGTGTATCTGCTGACGCGGTAGATCCGGATGACAGCTACTCGCGTGTCTGGTCGTATCGAGAAAAAATCCGGGTAAATATCTCAACCATCTCCTGTTGATTTGCATATTCAAAACACTCTACGGCGACTTTTGACAGAGAGCGCGATATTTTCATACCGGTTTTCGCGATGCAAAATACAGGTATCCCGTCGGCGTTCGCCCATCCGAGCTCGATACCGAGTCCCGTGGATGGATACGATACCTCTGCGATGATGAGATCCGATTTTCGGATGAGCGACCGAGAATGCTCTGGATGTTCGCGCTGCTCATACGGAAAGACAATTTCCCACGCTCCAAAGAGATCGCTCTCCCGGATGGGACGATACAATTCGAGCGCATAATCAAGATCGCGAGAATGTGGACAATAGCAGCGCATATGATAGATTGATCTGGGGTGATTATAGCAAAATGTATTGCTTTGTGAACCAGTAGGATGCCTCATTGACTTTCACATGCTTTCGGATATGCTGTCGCGCACTCTGGAGAGGTGGCAGAGTGGTCGATCGCGCCGCTCTCGAAAAGCGGTATGCCCGCAAGGGCATCGGGGGTTCGAATCCCCCCCTCTCCGCCAGATGTCGAGAGGTGTTTTTATTCCCGTTTCGGGGATTTTTTTGAGGGTAGAGCCCTATTTACGACAGAGCATGTCTAAAAATATTTTCGTGATGAAAATGCGTAAAAGCTGTTGTAGTACGGATTTTCCTGAGTCTATAGAGATTTATACCGAAACTCCAAATAAACACTCTGTCGATAGCAGCGCACAGAAGATGTTATACTTCCTCCCCAAAACCCCCGCCTCCCGGCTGAGGGTTATTTACTTTGTGTCAGCAATTTCTGGTTTGCTCGATATTCTATGTTGAGAGCGAATACTTACACTGCAAGTATCTCCATGGTACTAGCTGTCCGAGCTATCCGGAAGAAGCCGTGCAATCATCGTAAACGCCTCTCCGCGTGTGACGGGATCCAGCGGACGAAAATATCGTCACGACTGTACGATCCCGAGCTCTCTTGCCCGGGTGATGTATCCGGAGTGGATACCGACGATATCTTCGGATATGTCTGAAAATACTGTTTCCGGTGACTCACTCGCCTGCTCCTGCATTCATCGTAGTAGGAGTGTCGTCATCTCCGCGCGTGTGAGGGGACGCTCCGGGTAAAATCGAGAATTTTTCGAGATGATCCCGTCATCTACGAGCGCGACGACATACCGGCAAAAAACACTATCCTCATCGACATCGAGAAATGAGCTCTCCGAGCAGTCTCCGAATGATATCCCCTCGGAGCGAAATGTATTGATAAATCCAAAAAGGATTTTTGACATCTCGCCCCGAGTGATCGGATCATCCAGACGGTAGGCGTATGCCGACGACGCCCGGGAGATGATATTTTTTTCCGAGAGTTTTTCCGCGCTCTCGAAAAATTCACTGGCTGCCGAGATCGTGGAAACATGCGATCCTCATATGAGGAGGAAACATGCGAGAAGCGAGAGAAATCGAATGCGCATAATAATATGGATGGAAAATAATCACCCCGGCAGTGTATGAGGTTTTTCCTTAAAATACAAGGGGGATTTATGGAAATACCGGTAAAATGCCGGAAGTATAAAAAGTTCGCACATAAAATTTGAGAGTAAAGCTCTCTAACCGCCTGCGATAAAATCACGATCACAGCTGTAGATAATGAGGTATTTTGGATGAGTGAAGAGTGACCAGAATCTATTGATACAAATGATACAAATTGATACAGTATAGTAAAAAAGCGCTTTTTCGTCGAAGAAGTCCGGATACCGGCTTATATTTTCCGCGCAAAACTCCCTGTCTCCCGGCTGGGGGTTATTCATACTCGAGAAAATCATTGACATTCGAGAAAATCATTCTCCGACCGGAATATTGACACGGTATCAATAAAATCCAAAAAATCATATCGAAAGCATTGCTTTGACTATGCTGCTATTCTGCAATGCATTTGCAGATAATAGCGTCATCCCGAAATCGGAGGCGCAAATACTAAAATCTCACGATGAAAAATCAAAAACACTTGACGGCTCTGGTATACTGCAGGGGCATCTTTTTTTGATTTCTATGACTTTCTGGCTTTCTTCGCTTGTCGCGAATGTCGGTATCACCCTCCTTCTCGTTTGTATCGCGTTCGCGCTCTTGCCCCTGCGATATCGCATCATATCGGCGTTTTCGTGGTTTGTCGCTTTTGCTACTGGGACGATCCTCGCGACTGTCTTTTTTGAATTTCTCCCCGAGGCGTCCGCAAAGCTCTCCGGAGAGGAGTTTGCGATATTTTTACTCTCGGGGGTGCTTGTTTTCGCGCTCGTCGAGACGCTCGTGCACTATCATCACTGTCATGACCTTTCCCATGTGAGAGGCGATGGCGATCACCCTCGCGACGACAGCATCGCCCATGCGCACTCGCATCACGGGACGCTCATGAATATGGGGACTTTTTTACATAATGGCTTTCACGGTATCGTCCTGTATACCGGGTTTGCAGCCGGTTTTGAGACGGGGATTTTGCTCTCGGTGGTGATCCTGCTGCACGCGCTCCCGCAAAATTTTGCAAACTACGTCATGAATCGCGGATCATTTCTTTCGTACTCCGTCGCCGCAAGCGGCGGGATTTTTTGAGCGCTTGCGATGTATCCGTTTCTCGATTCGATCGATCGGATCACGCCCATCCTCATCGCTTTCAATGCGGGAGGACTCCTCTACATCGCACTGTCCGATATGATGCCGCTCTCGCGATGACGCGAGGGGGGCATCCGGGATATCCTGCGATTTTTACTCATCCTCGTGGGGATAGGATTTGTATTTGGATTCAATTCGCTTTTACACACTTTCGGCGGCGAGCACGCCCACGATCATGATCACGCCCACGATCACGACCGTCATCACGATCATGATCGCGAGCATACTCACGAAGAAGACGAATCGCATTTACATGACGAGCAGTAACAGTCTGCTAAATATCTCGAATATGTCCGAAGGTGATTTATATCCCATATGTTAGCGGATCGACGTCTGCCCGAAAGCATTCAAACACTCACTCAGCTCTGCCCATGCACCGTCGAAATACTTCGCTTATGAATATGAAAAAACATTTTTTCTTGCATTTTTATACTACCTAAACTATACTATTTTTCGACATTTCCCACTTTTCATACTTTTCTTCTGATTTCCGACAAATGTCGAAAGACTCAAAAACACATGATACAAAAGCATTTGACTCGCTCGCAAATCAATGCGCTGTCAAAATGCACGGCACCGTGAGTGTAGGCGCGAAAGGACAGGTCGTCATCCCGAAAGAAGTTCGTAAGCTCACGGGCATCGAGCCGGGCGACACTCTGCTGGTCATCACAAAACATGATCGTGCCGTCGGTCTCGTGAAAAACTCCGATCTCGCCGAGATCCTGGAGTACATGCGAGAGGAAATAGGGGCGGGAGCTGACACTACTCATAAAAATCATCCTCAATAATATCTCTATGTCTCGTACGATTTTCATTCCGGTTTTTTGCTCTGTCTTGGTTCTCTCGTCGTGTTTTTCCTCCGGCTCGGATACCGAGGAGACCGGTACCGGCGAGACGGAAACCGGTATCGAGAAGACCGCGTACCGGGTCGAGGTGGCGCCGATTTCGTCATTTGGACGGGACAGCGTCATCGAAAAAGTGGCGACCATCGAGCCGGTGGACAGCGTGCAGGTCTCCAGTCTCGTGCAGGGGCGAGTCGGCGCTATCCTCGTCAAGGCGGGCGATGTCGTGAGCGAATGACAGGTCGTCGTGTCGCTGCAGGATACGATCGCCTCGTATGGCAATACACTGGAGCGCTCGCGAAATACGCTACAGTCCCGCGAAATAGAGCTTGAAAGAACTGCCATCTCGCTCGACAAGGCGATCGCGGATGCCAATCTGTCCTATCAGCGCGCGGAAAAAGATCTCGCGACCGCAAAGGCGGATGCGACCGAGCGTCTGGCACAGGCGTCCATATCGCGATCCACGAGCGACCTCAGCGATGAAAACTCCACCGCCGCACGCGAGATCGAAAAGCTGGAAAACGACCTCCAGAAAGCCCGCGTCGATCTGCAAAAACTGCAGCTGGATCTGGAAAACGCCGAGCTCTCGCTGGAGCAGTCCGAGGCATCGTACGAGCAGAGCGTGCAGAGTCACGAGCAGACACTCGCGAAAAATCAGGATACCGTCGGAAATTATTTCAATAGCTACAATGTCTACCGCTCCGATCTCGTAAAATTTGTGGATAATGTCACATTTGATGCGGACGAGCTTTTGGGTGTGACGGATATAAATCAGGCGAAAAACGATGAATTTGATCGGTTTCTCGGTGCGCAAAACGCTATCCAGCGCGATCGCACCGAGACGATGCTCGAGGATATCATCAGGACGTCCGATTCGCTTTCGACGGTCAATCACAGAAATCTCTCGGAGTCGAATCTCGTCTTTGAAATCGAGCGACTCGACGAGCTGTATGCCACGATGCGCACATTTCTCGCCGAGATGAAAAACGTACTCGAAAACTCCATTCCCTCATCGGATTTTACCCAGACGACCATAGACGGACACCTCTCGACATTTTCCGGATACGAGACGACACTGCAGACGATGTACGCGACATTTGTCTCGTCGTTTCAAAATACCGTGACGAATTTCATCGATCAGTATCGAGACGATGAGGCGATATCGCAAAAAAATCTGGAAGTACAGGAAAAGTCGCTCGACGTCCAAAAAAAGAGCCTGGAGTCCACTCGCGCCAGCATCGAAAGCTCGAAGCAAAATATCGCCTCTCTCGTCACGCAGATCCAGATCCAGCGGGACAATCTGGTCACGCAGGACAGGACATCCGAGATCTCTCTCGACCGAGAGGAGATCGGGACGACCGACAGTGTGAAAAATGCGGAGATCGCTCTGGAGCAGGCGCGTGTCAATCTCGATAATGCCCAGAGAAACAAAACGACCACGCTCGCCTCCCTGCGAAACTCCATAGAGGACGCCCGCATCGCTCTCGTGAGATCAGAGCGGGACTACGCCCGACTCTCCGTGCGCGCCCCGATTTCCGGGAAAATCACTGACATCGCCGTCGAGCGATGACAGGAGGTCTCGTCCGGCACGCCGCTCGTATCACTGTCGAGCACGGTCGTACAGGAGGCATCGCTATCGCTGTCGAGCGAGGAGATCTCGCGCATCGCGCTCGGATCGGCTATTCCCCTCTCATCGCGAGAGAGCACGTTTACGGGGACGGTGTACTCTATATCGAGCGTCGCCGACGATACGCTCTCATACGAGGTCCTGGTACGCGCCGAGAGCGGACTTCGCCAGCTTGGAGATTTTGTCACGGCGCGCATACCGGTTTCCTACGAATTTGCGCTTTTACCGGTCAATATTTTCGAGACCGTATCCGGAAACTCTGGGACGCTGTATATCCTCGAAGACGGCATCCCAGTACGAAAACGCGTCGATATCGGCGCCATCCGCGGGACCCGGGTCGAGCTTGTTTCCGATCTTTCGCCGGAGACGCGCGTGGTGACTACGAGCCTCGAAAACTACAATCCAAACACTTCCTATCTCGAAGTCGTCGAGTAAACCCTCATATCGTCATTTCCCATGCCGCACGAACACGAAACGCCCGAGCCGGGCTCGCACGATACCGACAGCCGTATCACCCGGTTTATCCGCTCGCTCGAGTCCGGATTTTTCGGATTTTGGGTGGTGCAGTACCGGATGTCGTTTTTGCTCGTGCTCATGGTCATCATCCTCGGTGTGGGTGCGCTCTTTGTCATCCCGAAAGAAAGCAACCCCGAAATAGATTTCGGTATCCTGCAGATCACTACGATCTATCAGGGAGTCGGTCCGGAGGACATAGACGATCTCATCACCGATAAAGTCGAGCAGGAAATCAAAGACCTCGAAGGCATCAAGAAAATTACTTCCACGAGTCGGCTCGGATTTTCGAGTACGACGATCGAGCTCGAAAATGGTGTGGATGTCAATGACACGATCGTCGATGTCAATTCCGCTTTGGACAAAGTATCATTTCCGTCGGATGCCGAGGATCCCACCGTTACCGAGATATCGAGCAATTCACAGGTCATGTTTCAGGCGCTCCTGTATAGCGAGGATACGGATATCCCGCAGGAGCGTATCATCGATCTGGCTCGCCGGATGAAAGACGAACTCGAAGGAAAAGACGGCGTGACGACCATCGACGTCGCCGGAGACGCCGAATTTGAATACGAGATCATCGTTCGCCATGAGCAGCTGGAGTCGCTCGGCATCTCTATCGAATCGATCGCAAGCACGATCCGCGACTACCACCAAAATCGTCCGATCGGAAACTATCGAGTGGAAAATCTCTCCTATGACTTTCGGATCGAGGGAGAGTTTAGCTCGATAGACGAGCTCATGGATCTCACCGTCGTCACTCGCGGCGACTCAAATGTCAAGCTTCGCGATATCGCCACCACCCGTCGCGACTATGAGGACGAGACGGTACGTCGACTCGGATTTGGACCGCTCTCGGAGGAAAACGGCGGACAGAGCGAAACACTGCGCCCGCAGGCACTTTTGACATTCAATAAAAGTAAGGGAACGGATATTTTTTCCACCGCCGACAACGCAAAGGAAAATATCAAAAAGCTGCTTGAGACGCAGGAATTTTCCGGGACAAACATCGTCTACGGACTGGACCTCTCCGAGGAAATCAAGCGCGACTACGGCGATCTCTCGCAAAGCGCGCTGCAAACGTTTGGGCTCGTGTTTCTCGTTTTGCTGTTATTCATCGGACTCAAACAGGCGATCAATACGTCCATCGTGCTGCCGCTTGGTTTTCTCGTGACGTTTTTCGTGCTCGACGCTCTGGGTCTCACGCTCAATTTTCTTACGAATTTCAGCCTCGTCCTCACGCTCGGTATCTCTATAGACACGATCATCGTCATCGTCGAGGGCGCATCGCAGAAAATGCGCCTCGGATTTACCCCGAAACATGCCGTGCTGCTTGCCATTCGCGAGCTGAAATATCCGCTTATTTCCGGTGCGGTCACGACGCTCGTCGTCTTCGTACCGATGCTCACGCTCCCGGATATCCTCGGAAAATATCTCGCGTTCATTCCCATCACCGTTTTCTCGACGCTCTTGGCGGTGCTCGTACTGTCGCTCACGCTCAACTCGGCGATATTTTACAAGCTCAATCGCGACAGTAAAAAGTATACAAACACTCCTGATGCCGAGCGATTTCTGGATGCGGATGTGAAAATGCTTTTGGCTCATGACCGCGAAAACAAAACTCCCGAAGAGGAGCGAGTCTCTTTTT
The DNA here is from genome assembly GCA_028277205.1 of Candidatus Altimarinota bacterium. Lineage (GTDB taxonomy): Bacteria > Patescibacteriota > Gracilibacteria > BD1-5 > UBA2023 > JANQGT01. The sequence continues at coordinate 17,208 of JANQGT010000006.1, read as the reverse complement.
CGGAGCGACTCATCGGCGGACTGCGGGGTGGGTACGGATTTCTTTTGACGCGATTTATCCAGACGCGGTTTCGGCGGATCATCCTGATATTTTCACCCGTTGTCGCGCTCGTCATGACATTCATGTTTCTGAGTCCTTCCATCGGATTTACGCTGTTTCCCTCGGGGGACAATAAGCAGATAAACATCACCGCCACCGCCGAAAAGGGAACAGTGACCGAAAACCTCACGCCGTTTTTGCCCCAGATTCATGATGTGCTTGCGGAAATTCCCGAGGTGGAGTATTTCTACATATCCGTACTCGACAACTCTATCGGCATGACCGTGATGCTCGCGGAAAAAGATCTGCGCGATGAGAGGTGACTGCGCGACAGCTTTGGAGTCGAGGAGGAGATTTCGGGGAAAATCGAATTTCTCCGGCGAAATAATCTCTCTGCGGAAATCGCAGTCCAGGCGGGCGGACCTCCTGGCGTGAAGCCCGTCGGGATCAAGCTCGTCGCCTCCTCTACCAAAGATCTCGACACGCTCCGGGCTGTCGGCGAAGAATTCAAAGCCTATCTCGAGGGCGTGGAGGGCACGAAAAACGCAAGCCTCTCAAGCCAGGATACGCCGGGACAGTTTGTCCTGGAGTACGATACCGAGGCACTCTCGCGACTCGGACTCACGCCCGGTACCGTGCGCGGTATCGTATCCGGCAGCGTGGACGGTATCGGTGTCGGCTCTATGAAGGAGCGGGCATTTGATGCGGATATCATCATAAAAAGTTCGCGTTTTGCTGACAGTGTCGATCCGAGCGCCATCGAGCGACTGCGTATCCCGACCAATGGCGGCAGCATCGCCGTCGAGGATGTCGCGCGATTTCAGCTCGCACAGAGCGTCGACTCCATCGACCGAGAGGATACGAAAATCGTCCTGAGGGCGGAGACCGATCTGGAGCGAGAATTTATCAGTCGGACCGCCGACATCCAGAGCGCCTATCTGGCATTCGCCGAGGTGTATGATTTTCCGACCGGCGTCTCCTACGAGGCGAGCGGAGAAGGCGAGGAAAATGCCGAGCTCATCCAGTCGACCGTGACGTCTTTTATCCTCGCGCTTTTGGGGATTTTCGCTGTGCTCGTATTGCAGTTCAATTCTTACGCGCAGCCCGCAATCATTCTCTACTCCGTCATCCTCGCGCTTTTGGGAGTCAATATCGGACTCTACGTCACGGGAAATCCGTACAGTATGCCGTTTGCCATCGGATTTATCGCGCTGACGGGTATCGTCGTCAATAATGCGATCATCCTCATAGACCGCATGAAATACAATCTGGAGAGAGACTCCGATATGAAACACGCCATCATCGAAGCGGGAAAATCGCGCCTCGCGCCCATCATCCTCACGACGCTCACCACGATATTTGGGATGCTGCCTCTGGCATTTCAGGATGAGTTTTGGGCGGGACTTTCGTTCACTGTCGTCTTTGGGCTGGTGGCGGGAGCGACCATGACACTCTTTGTCATTCCGGCGCTGTTTTACGAGTTGTTTGTCCGGTCGCACGGACCGGGATGGATCTCGCGGATATTTTCATTTTTCAGGCGGCATATTGCACGAATATTTGTCGGGCGCAGGAGGCGGACGCGAGAGTCGGAGGGATAGAGTATCAGAGGGACAAAATCGCAAGCAGTGCTTTCAATACAGGTTTTCAGTTCGATTTTTTTGGGTAGGTCCTGTTGGCATGCAGTGTTGAATCCCTGGTCGGAGAACGGATTTTTTCGAATAAAAAGCGTTTTTCACCATTTGTGTCAGCAACTTTTGGAATGCACGTATTCACACGGTTACAGCCTGACCGACTATTCTGTCGCAGACGATCACACAAAATATGCGGCGGTACCTTTTCACCGTTTGAAAACAATTCTTTGATTCAGTGCTTCTTTTGCGTATTTCGTAGGCAAAATGCTCTGATTGCACTTGGGATCGTATGGACACATTTCGACGAGCTGAAAGCTCTAAACGACTAAAATTCATCGTGAAAACAAAGCGGTATTCATCGACAAGATCGCAGGCGGCAGGAGTGATGTTATATATCATATCACGATGATAAAAGAAGTCGAATATCACGATGCGTGTTTCGAGAGCGAGCCGAGTAGTCCAGATGAATTAGCGAAATATCTGAAGTATTTTAGTGCGATTTTTCGGATTTTGACGAAAATCCGGAGAGTGTGCTATGATGCGAGGGTTAGTATTATTATCTGTGTACATGACCCCCAGATGAGAAGCCCCGAGTCCTGCGTCTCTAGAGTCTGCATCCGGACTTCGCGAGGGACTCGAAAAAGCTCGCGACAGCCTGCCGAGCAGACGAGCGGTGGAGCGCATCGTCTGATACGCCGCTCAGTACGCCGAAAATCCCGAAGGCAAGAAAATACTGCAAAAGCATATCCGGGAATGCCTCTCGGTGATGAAAGCAAAATCCGGTGCCCCGGAAACCCAGTCCGTCGCCATTCTCGAAATCGTCTATGCGACGCTTGCCGATACGTCCGCGGATGCCTCATCGCGCATTGATGACGATCTGCGTGCGCAGCTGGTCGCCGATCCCGCGATACTCGGCGGGATACCGGTATCGCTGTTTGCAGATGAGGTGGGAAAGTCCGTGCTCGATGCCGTCGGTATCGCGACTCTGTACGAAAATCTGCCCGAGTCTCTGCGCAAAAAAAGCCCCGATATTGCCCTGTCCGCGATTCACGGACTGGCAAGAAACTGGCAACACACCCCCAACGCTCTCAAAAGCAAGCCCGGGTTTCTAGAGGCGGCATTCGCGCAAAACCGGCATATCCTCAAATACCTCGATGCGCATGAGCGCACTCCGCTTCCCGAGAGCATTCGCACGCGCGTGGCGGAGGATGCGATCCGGTTTCCCGCTGTCGTAGCGGCGTTTCCTCCGGATATGGCGGCGGATTTTTTTCTCGCGTACCACGATCGCCTGGACGAGCGACACCTGCGCGCACTCGATCCCGAGGCGTGTATCGCAGTGGCGGAGATGGTGTTTTCGAGTGGTATCACGCGCATTGGCTGAGAGCGCATTGGTCGACATATCGTCAAATACGTTCCCGCGGAGTTTTTCGCGGATCCGGAGAAAACGGCATACTACTTTTCACAGACAGAGAAATTTTCAGGACTCGCAGAAAGCAATCCCGTCAGCTCTCTCTGGCATGCGATCCCCTACGAAAAATGGCATGATTATATCTATCTGTACACCTTTCTACGTTCATCTCATACTCGTGAACAGTCGGTGCCGTCGGATATCATTCCATTTGACGTCATCGATAATCCGTCCCGCGCCGATGCTCTCAGGAGTACTGGAAAACTGATCGATCGTCCGACCAGCGAGGGGAGACAGGCACTCGGGAATATCCGCTCTGTCGCAGATCTTGAGGGGCAATTCGATACCGTTACGGCGCACCTTTCACAGTCGCCGTATGATATCGCGCTTCTTTGAAAAAATATTCTCCGGGATATACCCACCGTAGTACGTCTCGTCGAGGCGGTTCCTGATTCGGTGCGATTTCTGTCCTCCGAGCTTCGTACGCATGCTTCTGTTCGGGACGCACTGCTTGCTCATTCGCAGGCTCGCGATTTTATCGCCGATATTTCTATCGCAAAGGGGGAAATGTCATTTGAAGCAATGCGGGATATGCTCGAAAAATATCCGGAAATGTCGAGAAATCCCGAGGTACTGGCGTATTTCGAGACTCAGGTGTATGATGCCGCGATTTCACCAGAGGATCGCAATATCTGGCGCACCCTCTACGAAAACGTCTATCACGATCATATCGCCCTGCATCGCGGCATCCGATCCGCCATAGCCGAGAGTGATCACGGTGTGGAGGGGCTTCGGGCGTTTTTCGATCTGGATGAGACGGATACGGCGCAGCGAAAAAAGCTCGCGGGGATATGTGAAAAATTCGGCATTTCCGAGGCGACTCGTACCCTTCTCATCGAGCATCATGAGGAGTTTTCCGCCTGTCTTGACGCTACTGTTTTCTCGGGTGTAAAACTCTCAAACGTCTATGCGCCCTTTCGAGAGCTCATGGCGAAAATCCCCGAAGAGCAGCGCGAGAGCGTAGTAACAGAGCTCATCGTGGTGCTGCAGCGACTGCGCCGCGCAAAGGCGGATCGCGATACGCAGGCGCATGCTGGCGCGATTGAAATGTACTCCGACGAACTCTCCGAAGAGTGGCGCGCGCTCCTCGGAGTGCCCCAGACGGATGCAGACAGCGAAAAACCGTTTGAGATTTCTGCGGCTTCGCGCCGAGCGTTTGTCAGCGAGTGGCGCTGATATATTGCCAAAAATGATGTCAAGCAAGCGAATGGTGAAACTGCACAAGACTACGTCCTGCGCACGGCACAGGCATTTTTGGATGCGAATGGTGTGAAAAATCCCGAGCTTCGCAAAGCACTCATACAGCTCATCGTCATCGAAGCCGCACTCCAAACCGCCGAAGCAAACGATCGGCACGTCGCAGCGTACATGATGGGGACGATCGATAGTGAGGCGCTCGATGCGATCAGTCGTCGCACGATGGATGCGACAGTCTGAGTCGAGACTGCTGTTATTTCGCAGTCGTACAAATTCACCCCGTACGACGAATATCGTCCCGAGCGCGCGAGTCCCGATACGCGCTACCTCGTCCGCATGGACGGACCGATCGCGACTGTCCGCGAACAGGCGAGCGGACTGGAGCTCGATATTCCCCTGCCCGATGATGAGGCGGATCGGGAGCGCGCCATCCGAAATACCGTCGATACCCTCGCTTTTTTCGAGTCGGGCGGATTCGGATTTTTCGGTGCAGATCTCCATAATGTCCTGCGCGTCATCAGCGAGGGGTACCCCGGCGACGCCATCACTCCCGAAAACGGACTCTCGGAGCGTGAACGGGTGATTTTACTCGGATCGCTTTTCCGGGTATTTGGCATCCAGCTGCCCGTACCCGCTACGCTCGATCAGCTCGAGACGCGGCTTTGGTATCTCAATTTTCAGACGGATCACGAGCACACACGCGATGGACAGGGCGATCGTGAGGGTATGGCGCGTCATGCCAGCCAGAAAGTCCCCGACTTGTTTTACGCGGACAATACATTCAATTTCCCGGCATTCGAGACGCGTATGCGAAAAACATTTGACTCGGAGGGGAAACCTGTATAATGGGCGGGCTTATTTTTTCTAATGAAGGAGTAAAGACGTGATAGCCTACGCGATCAAAAAGCAGGGAGAAACGGACGAAAAACTCATCCTGCGATATAAAAAGACATTCTTTCAGACCCGCACAGCAAACAGGCTTCGGGCGCGCAAGCGATTTACGAAAGAGCCGACGAGACGAAAAATACGCGAGAGCGCGATCATCCGCGGTGTCTACCGAGAGCAAAACACAAAGCTGCGATAGCGCTCGATTCCCGATTCCCGATGCTCATGTGTCTTTTGAAAAAATATCTTCTCAAGATGGGGAGATTTTTTTGTGATAATTATTTGCATTGTCGTAAAATACAGGATAATATAAAGATGCCTTGTGGTATTTTAATATCTAATATCTCACACATATGGCTTATAGCGAGTTTGGTGAGGCTGGTTGACTTGATCGCGGAGACCCGAATCCAGAATTCACGAGGGACGAAGTCGTCCACGATACGCGCGATACCCTCTGACTGGATGATATATGACCATCCTGCTCATTCGTAGAGCATGATGTCGTTGATCTTGGAATGGAAGTTCGAAACCTTCGAAGTGTCCTGAATATACAAGACAGGGACAATGCGGAGATTAGTATATTTTGGAAGCCTGGCCATGGCGATAGGATTAGGGTGACTGGCAACCTGGAATGAATCGATCTTTCAGGCTATGTTTTCCCGGAGAAAATGCTGTTCTTTCAAGCGAATCTCTCCGGTTCAAATCTTCAAGGAGCTCGATTGTATCGCGCAAAAATGTGGGAAGTTGATCTGTCCTGAGCCAATTTACAAGACGCGGATCTGCGCCGCCTCCGTCAATCGGCCGGTGAAAGAGATTTGAATTTACAAGGCGCGAATCTGCGCAATGCGGATTTAGCCTATGCAGACCTTCGATGAGCCAATCTTTCAGAGGCTGATCTCACGGGAGCAAAGCTCGACAATGTTATGTTTATGAATATTTCATGAGAGGAATTGGCGGGCATGCGGATATCAAGATCTTCTCTGGAAGCAGCGAAAGATGGAGTATATTTCATGGATTTTCCTTCTTTCACGAAAGAGTGGTTTTCTCGAGACAGCGGAAATCTTGACAAGCTGTATGATTTGCTTAGCAAAGCAGGAGCCATCCTCATAGATGACTAGTCGGATCATATCCAATTTTAGAAAACGCTCTCGAATTCCGGGGGTGTTTTTTGACGCCTTTTCCCATATATGATACGATAAAACAAATACCCAAATATATACGAAATCATGCCCGAAAACGACATTCTTCATAGCGATAGTTTCGATACTGTTTCTCCGGATCATCCGGAGGATCGTGTTTCAGATTCATCCGTATCGGAGTGTGTGATTTCGACTCGTGATCCGCTCTCACTGGAGCTCTCATCCGACGGCGACTCTGATGGTGAGATGAGTCCACTGACGCTCGACATTTCCCTGCCGATACCCAGGACGCTCGTCTCTCGCGTATTTGCGGCATTGCGGACGGGATGCTACTACGTCGCAGTGTTTTTGGCAGTATTTACGATGCTGATGACGATCGCGAATTTTCGTGCCTATTCGGAGATGGCGATGAGCTTTGTCTCTCCCAGTCGACATATCCACAGCGAAGTCGCTCTCACGAGCTTTGTCGCAGACGCCCGCATCGACGTGCGAAGCGATGCGCGCAGTGAAAAAACTCCCGGGGAAATCGCCCGAGAGCGCGTACTGGCGCGCCGATTGGAGACTGCTGCCGCCTCACGGACGTCCCATACTCTGACGTGATATCCCGAGACCGCTTCGCAGGTCGCATCCGTGCGGCATGTGCGCCACCCCTATTCGCCGCAAAATTTTTTGCAGGAGGTCGAAACGCCCGCGCTCAATCTGGATATCACCCCGTATGACAATCGCATCATCATCCCGAAAATCAATAAAAACATCCCCCTCGTCGATATCGATCCCGGACACGGGTTTGACTTTGATCATTTGGAGAATATCTTTATGAAGGAGCTCGAGCGCTGAGTCGTCCGCTATCCCGGGACCGCGCAGCCGGGGGAAAATGGAAATTCCTTTATATTCGGTCATAGCTCAAACTATCCGTGGGCGCCGGGCAACTACAATCAGGTATTCGCACTGCTCGATCATCTCTCGTACGGCGACCAGATCGTCGTCTACTACGAGCAAAAAAAATACATCTACACCGTCCGGGAAAAGCGGGTCGTCAGACCCGGGGACGTCCAGGCGCTCGAGGGAGATCCCGATGCGAAAAAACTCTTGCTCATGACGTGCTGGCCGGTCGGCACCACCCTCAATCGACTCTTGGTCTTTGCCGAGCTTACTTCATCCCCGTAGTCCATGGAGGTCTTCCAGATCGATTTCTCGTATATAGCTCCCGAGAGCGCCGTGAGTGTCCGCCTGATCGGCATCGTCCTCGCGGGCATGGTGGCGGCGACGATCGTATTTATCGTCGCGTATTTCGCGGGCGTATTTCTAGCACTCAAGACGACGAGGGGACAGGAGGCGCGAGCCGATCGAAAAAAGAAGCAAACGCTGGATCGCCTGCTTGCGATGAAAGCAGCGGAAGAAGAACTGCAAAAAGAAATCGAGCGCACCTCCATCGTCGCCTCGTCGGGATGATCTGAAAAATCGGAATCACCCCCCGCTGACTCCACTGATTCAAAGATATCGCCGCAGACCCCGGCATCCCCAGAGCGCCCGCCTTCATAGCCCGACCGATTTATCCCCATGCGTTTTCAGACGATTTTACAGGAGAAAAATCGTACGATGGTGCGTCGTATGACGCGCTTTCTTTCGGAAAATCACGTCTTTCAGCTCGGCGATTTTTACTATAAATTTCCAAATTTTCCGGCTTTTTTCTTTTGATCGGGGTGCGATCACTACGCACAGATGCGGCGAAATATCGCCATCGTGCATCAGTATTTCGCCCGCGATTTTCGCATCGCCGAGACTCGTCTCTATCGCTATCGCGATAAATACTATTTGCGTCAGCGCGTCATTCCCGCTCAAAATGTCTCGCTCGAGCTGATCGAGCAAAATGCCCGACTGCGATTCAAACTCCGGCGCCTGATGAGCATAAACGAACACCTCTGGCGCAAGACGGGGCGATACCTCGACATGGTGGGGTCGGATGGATTTTTCGATTCATCCCGCCTGCACAATCTGCTCTGGGACGGGGAAAACATCATCATTTTCGATTTCGGGCTTTTGGATTCCGCCTCGCCAAACCCGGTCTATGCCGGTATCAGCACGGCATTTTACGAGCTGCAGCGAGCCTTTATCATGCAGTTTCTGCGAAATATCGGCGCCGAAAATGAGGCGAGCGTGGTCGGCAGGCGTCCGCGACAGCGCATTCGAAATGCCGTAAAACCGCGCGCTCGACGCTAACGGGGCAGCTTTGAGACGACGGAGACGAGCGAGAGACCGGCAATGATCGCCTGCATGACCGGTATCATCATGGGAAATACCGGTATCTCGAGCCGTGTTTCCGGTATGATGATGAGTATGCTCATGAGGAAAAATACGAGCCCGGTTTTTGCTTTTCCCCAGTTGGTTGCTTTCGAGCGGATGCCATGATCTCTCAAAATCGGTCGCGCGAGTGTGCCGGCGATATCCGCGAATGCGAGGATCGCAAGCAGCGTCCAGTCGATCATCCCGGACGCCGCAAATACAAACAGCGGCGGGAGATAGAGGATTTTATCCATAAAGGGATCGAGCCATTTTCCCGTCTCGGAAACCCGGTCTGTCGCCCGCGCTACGAGTCCGTCCAGCACGTCGGAGACGATGCCGCATCCCAGCAGCAGCAGTCCCGCAAATGTCCACTGCTCACTCACGGTCCATGCCAGAGCGAGCCCCATCGGCAGTCGTGCGACCGAGAGCGCATTTGGTGAGAGTCATACCGTCTCTCTGAAAAATGCGGCGACTCTCGTGCTGACGAGCGCATGATTTACGGCTATCACTACGACGCCGACCGCTGTCCAAAATCCCGCGACCGAGAGCGCAAACACTAGTACGGCACTTTTTTCCATCCGAGAAAAAATGAGATCGTATTGGCGGCTTTGCTCAAAAGCGGGCTGATCAGAAGCAAAAAAATACCCTCCCAAATACTCGGGATATACCACACAGAGAGAAATACGAGTGCCCCCACGATGTAGTCGATACCGTCCCATGGCATAAAGCTCGCGCCCGGATCGAGCCCCCGTATCCGCTTTATCGCGCTCTCCACCAGATCGCCCGTGAGCGCTCCGAGCGCGATCCAGCCGCCGAGCAGAGCGTACTCTGTCGGTGTGTACAGCCGCATGAATTCTCCCCACGCGCCAAATCCGCCGGTGTGCCACAGGAGCGCATTTGCGAATGCTCCTGCCAGTATGCCGGATACGAGCCCTCGCCACGTCTTATTTTTCCCGAAAATTTCCCGGGATACGGGGCGCGTCCAGTCTCGCAATACCGGGATTTTCGCGGCAAATACCGGTGTGGCGTTTGCGATAAACGCCGAAGCAAACAGGCACAGTGTGGAGGCGAGTCAGAAAAAAGTATCCATGAATATCCGCTATCCGGAAAAAATATGACGAATGTCGCTGCCCGCCTCGAAAAAATAGGTGGGAAAAAGTATATCCGCGATCTCGAAAAAGAAAAACGGAATCGTCCCCGCCAGAAACAGCATGACGAAGAACGCCAAAAATCCCAGGTGAAACAACGCAAATCGAAAAAACGCGCCCGAGGCGATATCCCGATAGGTCGCGACCGTACCGGCGATGACGCCCCCCGAGACGAGCAAATACCCCAGTCCGAGCGATGCGAGCGAGAGGGTGGTATAGTCGCTTGCGACGACGGCGGCAAATGTCCTCCACAGCAGGTGATCGCCAAAAATCATGGCGACGGCGACGACCCCCGCAAAGACCGCTATGGGGACAAACGAAGTCGCAAGTGTCTCTGAAAACAGCAAACGCAGTCGATCTCACTCGTTTCGTACGCCGAAAAGTCGTCGGGCGATCTCTGAAAACAGGAGCGTATACAGCGAAAAGAGAATGTGCAGCAGCACCGCAAACTGGATGAAAAACACCGAAAAATCGCTATGCGTGAAAAACAGCGGCGGCAGGATCAGCAGTACCACCCCCGCGAGCGCGTATCATGCCACGAGCCTCAGATAGTTGCCGTTTTTTCCCATCCGAAAAAGCAGGACGACATACCCCGAGAGCAGCAGCAAAATGACTCCCGAGTAGAGCGCGTGACGATCACGCGAGTCGATATAGGCGACAGCGTCGCGGATCTCTGCCGTGTCAAATCGCAGGCTGTCTCCAGCATATTCGCGTGCCCAGGCATCGTATCGATCCAGCAGACGGACGAGCTCGTCCCGCAGACTCGCATCCGCGTCCCGAAAAAATGCGAAAAAAAATTCGCGATAGACGGAGAGTATCTCGAATACGTACTCCCGATTTTCGAGGGATTGTCTGATATCACCGTCAAATTCACTGCTCTCATCCATGACGCGCTCCCATGCCTCACGGTCGGCTCGGACTGTTTGCAGTGCCTGTTTTCCCTCTGCTATGACCTGATCGGGATCGTGTATGAAGTGCGCGATGAATGCGAGTACGAATGGCGATCCGACCGCCCGATCCCACCAGATCCACAAGAGAGGCGGGACACGCGTACGCGTGATGGTCAGGTATTGCCGCCGAAATTCGTCGATGTACCACCCGCGCTCGATGACGCGCTCGGATCATTTTATGATGCTTTGCAGTACTTCACGCGCTCCACTGTCGAGATCATACCGGTCGAGGACGTGACTGATGATACCTTCGTCTGAGAGATCGGGATTTCTCAGGAGCTCGGCGGTGATGAAAAAATTGATCTCATTCCAAAAATTGAGTCCGAAATTTCCAAATATCCGCTCTCAAAATCCCCATCCTCCCTGCTGCTGCCACGTCCAGACGCCGATGACGGTATCGCGCGTATGCAAAAATTCGAGGGCGTCCCGGTGATAGGACAGCACCGACGCCGGAAAATCTCCGCCTCCCTCGTACTCGCGCCGATTTTGCAGCTCGACGATTTGCGGGATATTTCCGTGTCCGATGGTCTGATTTTGCTGGGGAAATCGGAAAAAATCTCCGGGTGATATCTTTATCGATACGATGAGCGCGCGACTGTCGATACCCGAAAACACGCGATCATACGTCTCGGGATTTGCCACCAGATCGCCCGCCTCGCCAAATCCGATACTCCACGTCCGAAATACGAGTAGCCTTTCGTGCTGCTCGAATGTCGGCAATAGCTCCTGCAGGAGTCGGCGGATGGATGCGGCAGAGGTGTAGACGATGTCGCTCGCATATCCGGACGGCGTGTCGTACGAGCCGCCGCCCTCCCCCGTGCGGACGATGACGCCTGCGATATCCGGAAATCGTGCCAGCACCTCGTCCATACCCGCGCGCATGACGGCAAAGAGTCGGTCGTCCTGCGGGTCGATATCGCCGACGTAGTCGCGGATCTCTTCGGTGAGAAATGGCAGATCACTCGTCAAAAACACTCCGAGCCCGTGCGCATGCGCGATATCTATGAGCTCTCGAAAATAGCTGATGTAGTACTCATTTCGCTGTCGGACGATACTATCCGGAGAGTAGATATCGAGCGCATCCAGCGTGATGACATGCACCACGTCGTCGAGCGAGAGGTGCGTATAGCCCTCCCGTGCCATGAGCGCTGCGTACTCGCTCCATCGCTTTTTCGCTGCAGCGAGCCGATCCGTATGTACATACGGCGGCGTGTCGGTATCCAGTGTCTCATAGGGAATACGCGAATAGTGCTCGAAATCCGTCCCCTCGGTAAAAAAAGGTGCGATACCGTCCGCGATCACATAGGAAAAGTCGGGGGAGTTCGCTGAAATCTCTACGGGGAATGCCGGAGAAATGCCGCCGAGAAGTGCGAGGAAAATGAGAAAAAAACGCCTCAAATAACAGCTATCGTAAAAAACGCGCACCAGTGTATCCAAAAAATACCCCGAGGCAAATGGATGTGATTATAAAACAGTCGTCTCTGAGGGGATAAAACTGCGCTGGTATGCACACTGATTTTAGGATGGTTGGGCTTTTGCTATGCTGCCTTCAGTATCCTATCTACGTACGAGCATACCGGTGTCGATACTTCGGGCGACTTCGTTCGTGTATTTCAGCGCCTTGTCTTGCACTTATCACTCATGCCCACTCCATGACAGTCTTCTGGAGACGGATCGCGAAGGCACTTATCACTCATGCCCATTCCTACATAATGTGCCTCGTTTTGTAGTGACATAAAAACAGTGAAAAGAGATAAAAAAAATCTCCCACGACGGGAGATTATAGGATTATGAATACTGCCTCTCGAGAAAAAAATGAAAAACCCCGAGTAGCGCCGCGAGAGAGCGGGCACTGATCGGAGTGTGCGATGGTGATTTTCATCCTCTCATCATAAAGACATCCCCATGATGATATACGCCGTATCCGGAAAGTCAAGCCTATTTTTCCAAAAACACATACACTCCGTCCCAGTCCTCGGGAGGCGGAGTACGCGCATACTCTTCGGATCGGCGTCTCATGAGCTCGGAGGTCGGATCGCTGATCCCGGCAAACAGTCGTGACGCGCGCGAAAAATTTCGGGTGCGGTACGCACGCAGTGCTCGCTCGTACCGGGCTACGAAGCGCAGATGCGAGACGAGCATCGCGTGGTATTCGATCTCCTCACTCGTCAGCAGATGATCGAGCGGCGCGTCGGGATCGGTGGCGAGCTGCCGACGCAGGGCGGAAAATCTGGGACGCAATGCATCCGGGACGCGATCGACGAGCTCGTAGATACCCGTCGCGTGGTGTTTACCCTTTAGCGTGATGCGATCCAGCTCCCGAAACACAAACTCTCCGTACGCTCCGACGCTGTCGCGCACACTAGCGCTCACGATGATATGCGTGCCGTAGACTTTATTGATGCTTTCCAGGCGGGATGCCACATTGACCGTGTCGCCCAGGACAGTGTAGTCGTACCGGTGCGACGAGCCAAAATTTCCCACGACGACGAGTCCCGCACTGATCCCGATTCGCATGTCGATCTGCGTGTCTACACCGAGTCTCAGCAGATCCTGTCGTACTTCCGAGAGCGCTTTTCGCTGCTCCAGCGCGCTCCGGCAGGCGCGTGCGGCGTGATCCTCCAGGACCAGTGGCGCATTCCAAAATGCCATGATGGCATCCCCGATGAATTTATCGATCGTTCCGCGCTCGGCGAGGATGGCGGTCGTCATACGCTCGAAATAGCTGTTGAGCACTTTCCCGAGAGTCTCTGGATCCAGTGTCTCCGACAGCGTGGTAAATCCCACGAGATCCGAAAAAAAGACCGTTACATTGCGCGCCTGTCCGCCCAGCGACAGCGACTCGATGCCCCGCTGGATCAGATCCGCCGTCACGTCGGCAGAGACATACTTGGCAAATATCTCGCGGATTGCGTCTTTCTCCCGCTTTTCAGAGAGATAGCGCTCCAGAGGCATGTAGGCGCTCACTGCGAAAAATACCGCGACAAACGGGAGTATCGGCACAAACCATCCCCATATGCCAAAGAGTGCCGCGATGCCCCCGACGACTGCTGCCAGTATGCCGAGCGAGACGAGCAGAGCGTGTATGATTTTCGCGGTGTATGCAAATACCGCAAACACCCCGAGTCAAAATAGCCATGCACCGAGCGCGACGAGCCATGGATCCGGATACCGGACTGCCGCACCTCTCATGAGTGTATCGTAGGCATTTGCGTGGATCATGACTCCGGGCAGAAACGAGCCGGGCGTAAGCGGCGTGAGAAATACATCGTGGATATCCGATGCGGTCGCACCGATAAAGACGATTTTTCCCTCGATGCGCTCCCTGGGCGTGCGGCGCTCCAGCACGTCGATCACGCTCTCCGTCTCATAGTCGGCGCCAAAAAAATTGATCCCCAGGCGTCCCCTGTCGAGCGCGAATGTACGGCTGCCGAGAGTGAGATTTTCTGCCGAGACGCGGATTGACTCTATGCCCGCAGCCCGACGATACGCCTCTACCGAGAGCGGCAGGATCGGATCGCGTCCGTGAAAATACAGCGGGAGAAAATTCTTTTTTTGCGAAAGCGAAAGAAAGGGGGTGAAGGGATTGTGCGCGAGAATATTGACGTATCAGATATTTTCTCCATGCGGCGTGGATGATCCGAGAATAGTTGCGATCGGGGGATTTTGGGAGGGATCATACTCCGTCCCCAGGATCACGCGCGGGTCATCCGCCGCCTCCGCGAGCGCGCGATCGCATCCGATGTCCTCTCCCGCCTGATGAAAAAAAATATCCACCGCCACCATCCGCGGATCATCGTGCAAAATCGTCTCGATGAGACTCGCGTAGTCGCAGCGGTCGATGTCCTGATACCGCTTGAAATCGCCCGCCCAGAGCGTCACCTCGTCGAGAGCGACGACGAGGACGTCTGAGGAGGGAGCGGGATTGAGCGAAAAAAGCCACGACGAGAGCACGTAGTCAAATCGCGAAAGCGCGAATAGCGACCCCGCTGCCAGCACCGCGGCGATGATGATGCGCATGCCCCACCGACGAAACCGTTTCATAGCCTACCTCAAAAATAAGCGGACTCGGATTTGTGCTGCTTTTTTCGGCTCGGATCGGCTGCGTACCAGAGCGGTCCAGTCGATGTCGAGGGTCTCGGGATCGGGATATTCGAGCGCATTTTCGATCGTGATGATCTCGTCCACCCGCCGCCCCGTACGCGCCTCGATTCACGAGAGTGGGATCTCTATGAAAAAATTTGCTCTGTCAAGCGTATCGTTATCGTCTATCGTCATCTCTCCCGCGAGGGAAAACGCCCGAAACAACCCGCTGTCGCTTGCAAATGTCTTATCCGCGTGCTCGTCGCCGAGGATGTCGGCGACCCGATCCAAAAAGACGATAAACGCATCCGGATCAAACCGGAAATCGACGCGATCGGAGTCCCCCGTCGTCGCTCCCGAAAACACTCGTATCGTCTCGGACGCGAGAAATGCGTCGATGATCGCGCGCTCCTCGGCATCAGAATTTGCGCGCAGAGGAGCGTGTTCTTTTGTCGTCAGAGACTCTGCGAGCGCCTGAAAAATTTCTTTGAGGATGTTTTCATGCGCATTGGTCGATACCGTCTGTCCGCCCGACTCATCCGCAAATGCTCGGAGCGTGGCGACAGTCTCGGCGTCGATCCCGAGCGTGCTCAGTGTCTCGGCGTCGAATGCGTAAAACCGATACTCGACCCTGCCGGAGCTGTCGAGTGTCGCTTCGAGATCGATATCCCCCTCGCCGAAATCCCGGCGATTTCTATACACGCGCAGGCGGCTGGATAGAGATGCATTTTCCAGATCCTCAAAATCATAGTCGCCCGAGAGCGTGAATGCCAGACTCGACAGCGGCTCCGAGAGCTGATAGGTACCGATGCGATCCAGACTCTCACCCTCATGATCGGCGATCACCGAGATGGAAAATTCGTACTCTCATGCTCTCGGTACGTGCGCCGTCGCCTCCTGGTACCGCCGAAAGAGCGACTCCCACCGATCGCGGTAGTATGCGGCATCGTGGTGCACCGTAGCCGCATCCTCGTCCGTGCAGCCGGCGAGTGCGCCGAGTCCGACGGCGAGTACTATCCCGATGAGGATGCGGGTGAGGTCTCGAAAATTCATGAGGTATCGGAGGTGAAAAAGAGATTATACACGATTTTCGCGGATTCCGCACGCGTGATCGCGTCATTCGGTCGAAAATCCTCATTTTCCGCCGAGATATGCCCGAGCCGTTTCGCGGTCGAGACATATGCCGCCCACCACATATCGGGATCAATGTCGGCGTAGGTAAAGCTCGCGTCGTAGACAGACTGCTCTCATGAAAAATTCAAAACGATCTTTATCGCCTCCGCACGTGTGATCGCATCATTTGGTCGAAAGTTCTCATTTTCCGCCGAGATATGCCCGAGCCGTTTCGCGGTCGAGACATATGCCGCCCACCACATATCGGGATCAATGTCGTCGTAGGTGAAATCTGCATCGTAGGTGATAGTCTCTTCGGAGGATATGCTCGCCTCGACGACGATTTTCAAAAGCTCGCTGCGGGTAATGTCCCGATCCGGCTCGAATGCATCATGCACTCGGATGACGTCCGCCTGGCGCAGTGCCGTCACGTACGCGCAAAATTCGCTGTCGGCCAGGAGATCGCCGTATGGCGCGCACGTGGAGATATTTTCCCGATTCGTAGGCATATTTCGTTTGTTATTCGGGATTTGCGTGACGGTGTATTCGTATGCGGTGTCCGATTCATTTTCATCATCCTCGTCATCCTCATCGCTGTCATCACCGGATCGTCCGCTCTGCGATGGATTATCCGTATCATCCGCATCCGCGGCACCGGCGTCGACATAGGCGATATAGGTCTCGCCGGCAGAGAGCGAGAGAGTACGATCGAGCGACGCATCGTAGATATCGATGCTGCCCTCCACGAGGTGATAGATATCGCGATCGTCCAGACTCTCGACGGTGAGCGTCGTCCCGCGGATGGTGGCGTAGGAGGTTTTTCCCTCGACTGTGTAGGCAAACTCCGCATCCGAGCGATGATCGAAATCATACTCGACTGTCCCCGCGACATTTTCATAGACCAAAAATCCCTCGCCCGCGTCCGCGACGCGCATGGTGGATCCCGGCGAGAGACCGAGCCGCGAGTATCCGTCCAGAGAAAACTCGATGCTGCCGCGCTCGGTGGCGGCGATGGTGTCGCCGACTGCGAGATCTATGAAATTATCAGAGATATTTGAAACGCCCTCCGACGCATCCACGAGGACATCCGCGAGCTCGATGCGCTCTCCCGCGCGCTCTATGGTCAAAATTTCATTGAGCTTTTCTCCCGACGTCAGGCGTACCGACTGCTTCGCATTGGCGAGGTATTCGGTGATGGCATCGCCTGTCGCGCCGATCCCGGAGGTGAGTGAGACGCTTTTGGATCATCCCGATCCGCCTCATCCGCCTCAT
>JANQGT010000041.1 GCA_028277205.1 Candidatus Altimarinota bacterium | reverse complement strand
GCATTTCACCGAGGAGTCGCAGCCGGTGTATCTGTATAGTCTGGAGCCGCAGTTTCGCTATCTGCCGCACCGTCGCGGTATCGATCAGTATGCGACGATCGCCGGGCATGTCATCGGCGAGGACGATCCCGTCGTGGATGCGATGCTCGTCTCTATCTATGAGGATATCCTCCTCGGACTCGGACTCTCGGGACGTTTTCGCATCATCATAAACTGCGTGTGAAACGAAAAAGAGCAAGAACGCTACGACAGTGAATTACAAAGCTTTTTCGAAAACAAACTCCACCTCATGAGCGACGAGGAGCGTACCCGATTTGATGATGATCCCCGATCGGTATTTCGCATGAAAAGCGAGGACATCGTCGAGCTTGCCTCTATCGCCCCGAAAATATCGGACTTTTTGAAAAAAGATTCGCGCGAGTATTTTTCGCGTATGAGCGAGTATCTGGACACTCTCGAGGTTTCCTACGAGTGTGACGATCGCTATCTCGGCGCTCTCTCATTTTTCACGGGACCGGTATGGCGGATCGAGCTCGTCTCGGACGGATGAGCACGAGAGATCGCGACGGGCGGGCGCTACGATGCTCTCGCGAAGACTGTCGGCATTCCAAAGCCCATAAGTGCCGCGGGTGCCGAGATGCATGCGGGACTCCTGGTGGAGGAGACGGCTCGTCTGGGTATCCGATTGCGAAATAAAGATGCCATCCACCTGTATATCATCCAGCTCGGTGATGATGCGAAAAAGCTCGCCATCCCCCTCAATCGCGATGCGCAAAAGCGCGGACTCAACTCTCTGCTGTCGCTCGGGACACCGTCTATAAAAGTCCAGATGAAAAAGGCGACGCAGCTTTGTACGCGATTTGTGGCGATCATCGGCATCATGGAGGCGAAAAACGGTATCTGCCAGCTGAAAGATCTGCGACTCGGCACGCAAGAAGAAATTCCTCTCGCTTCGCTCGTCGACACCGTCGTCGCGGGAGTGGGAGAAAACGCTCTGGATTTTTTCGATCCGGCGCGCGATCTCGTGATTAGCGATCCCGATCCAGTGTCAGAATAGCTGGATGTGCCGTCTCGATCATCGACTCTTTTGGACGCAGATGCTTGTAGATCGTCTCCATCTCCAGGACAAATTTTGTGAAATTTCTCAGATCCTCGAAGACGCTCATCCCGATGGCAAATGCGGTGAATGCAGCTGTCGCGATCGCGCATGTGCTCCATGAATGTCAGGTATTTTTCCCGGTCTGGTGGAAATATTTCCCGGTTTTCACACTGCAAAAATCGCTTCACTTTTTCACTAAATCGCTCGAGTGTGGCGGAGTGCCGATCCACGACGGCATTTATGAGGGCGTAGCAGTCGTGCGATCGGATGACATGGTGCAGGTAGCGGCGGACGAGAGACGGTCTCATGGCTGGGGTTTTTCTTGATTGTATCATGTCTTTCGCTCTGTCGCAACCACTCTTTATACTTCCTTAATGTCTATTTCGGAGCATGAAGAGTATTCATAAAATTCTATCATGATCAAAGTATACGGTATTCATTCTCCGTTTGTATTTCGTGTTCGTGGTGTACTGGAGGCGAAACGCCTGCCATACGAACACGTCTCCGTCGATATGCGAAATCGAAGTGCCGCATTTCTCGCGCTCAATCCCATCGGGAAAATCCCGGTACTCCGGGACGGTGATATCGTCGTGTATGACAGCGTGCAGATCGTCGCCTACCTGGAGCTGCGGTATCCGCAGACGCGCATGATCCCCGATGATCTGCATAGTCGCATCCTGGTGGGAAAGGCGATAGCACTCGCCGATAAGCTCGATGATCTTGCGTATCCGATCCTGGGGCGCGTGTTTGGATTTCGTGATGCGAGCGATGAGGAGATCGCCGATGCACACCAGAAAATCGCCGATCTGCTGCCGTCGCTCTCCGATCTTCGTACGACCGACCGATTTTTCCTCCGAGAGTACAGCTATGCCGATATCGTCACGCTTTCGTTTTTGCGTCTGGCGGAGCGGATGAGTATAGACCAGGGTCCGCTCGCCGACTACTATCGTATGCATCTTTCGGATCCTCTGATTGCCCGGATGTTTCCCGCGCCCGACGAGCAGGGCGTCGACAGCATCTAGGTTGTTTTTTTTCGCGTGCTGGATACAGTGGGGACGATTTATCCCTGCCTATGTGGAAATACATTCGCGGACACATCGCCTCCATGGATGCACAGTCCTGCGTCATCATGCCGGACGGACTCGGTCTCGGCGTCGAGGTGTTTGCGACGGCGCGACTGCTCTCATCCCGATCCGTCGGGGACTCGGTCGAGCTCTCTCTCTATCATCATCGCTCGGAGACACTGGAGGCACTGTATGGATTTGAGACTGCGGCGGAGGAGTCGGTATTTCGTCGTCTGCTGAAAGTACCGGGTGTCGGCGGACGGACGGCGCTCTCGGTGCTGGGTCTCGGCGTCGATACGCTCCTGTCCGCGACCGAGCGCAGTGATGAAAAACTGCTCGCGAATATCCCCGGCGTCGGCAAAAAAACCGCAGTGAAAATCCTCCTGGAGCTGCATAATTCCTTTTCACTCGAGGAGCTGGAGCGGGCGCGCAGTCGCCAGCCGTCTCTGGAGATCGCACCAGAGATCATCTCGACGCTCGTCGGGATGGGCTATGATCGCGATCGCGTACGCGAGATCGCGAAGACGCTCCCGGCGGACTGTACGGATATCGAGAGTCGGATGCGCTATTTCTTGCGGGAGCTTGCGGGATAAAACTCTTGAGAGAAATTATACATTCCTTTCGAAAAATCACCGACTTACTAAACCGGTGAATGGAGAGTATCCGAACGACAGTGAGGACGGACACAGTTTGAAACTCGCCCACAGGGCGATAAAAGCCCTCTGTCTCCTGACAAGGGGGGGGGAGTTTACTGACAAAAAATTATATTGTATGCTATTCGTCTGTCTCGATAGACTCTAAAAGTTCTCCGATAACCTTTGTAATTTCACCGGAAGATCCCGGAGTAGCTGCAGCTGGATCTGATACTGTTACTTTGGAAGTGATATCTACTTGGCAGCGCCTTATTGAGTTGATTCAGCGCCAAAAATGAAAACCATTTTCTGCTAAGCTCATGCGTAATACTACGTATCCCGATAGCACGATTCGTTTTTCGGTTTGTATGTTGAGAGCTTTTTGAGAAAGATATTTTTCGTAAGAAGGGTACGGTACATAGCGTTTATCCCTCCATCCTCAGGAGATCCTCGTGAATGCTGTTTGCAGCCAGACAGCCCTCCGCAGCACTCATGATCGTTTGCTTGAATTTATTGGAATTTGTCGTGATGTCGCCCGCGGCGTAGAGACGCGGGATGCTGGTCTGCTGACGCTCGTCCACGATGAGGCATCCGGACGCATCCTTTTGCGGCTGGAGATGATCGACGAGTGTGGTATTCGGATCCGATCCGATCGCGATAAATATGCCCTCTACCGGGAGCGTGCTTCCGTCTTTTAGCAGGAGGGACTCCACACCTAGCATGCCTCCCCGGATCTCTGCGACCTCGGTACGATAGTGAAATTCGATCGTGTCTTTTTTCTCGGCTTTCTCTACCCAGATGCGCTCGGCGCGCAGTGCATCGCCGCGCACGAGGATATGGACTTTGCTTGCGAGCTCCGCCAGGTAGAGCGCCTCCGTGATCGCCGCGTCTCCGCCTCCTACCATCGCGATCTCGCGTCCGCGAAAAAACGTGCCGTCGCACGTGGCGCAGTACGAGACCCCTTTGCCGAGAAACTCCGCCTCGCCCGGTACGCCGAGTTTTCGGTAGCCGTTTCCCGTCGCCATCAGGAGAAATTTTGACTCAAATGTTTTTCCGCCCGCCGTCTTTGTGACGAAAATCCCATCGTCCCGTCGCTCGACCGATACTACCTCGTCCACGAGGGTCTGCGATCCCGCACTCTCCGCATGCTCCCGAAATCATCGCATGATCTCGCCGCCCGACTCCGAGAGGATACCGGGATAGTTTTCCACGCAGTGCGATGTGCCCAGCGCGCCGCCCGGCAGCGAGCCGATGATGATATTGCTGATTTTATAGCGGCTTGCGTACATGCCCGCAGGCAGTCCGGCGCTCCCCATGCCGATGATGACGAGATCGTGCATAGCCTGTTTCATGAGAGGATAAACAGATGAGTGTATCAGTTTTCAGGATAAAGGCAAACGGGGAGACCGAATATATGCCTGATTTCTCACGTATGCGGAATAGCGGACGGCGGTCTGCGATGGCATCACTTTTTGAAAAGCTAGCACTACTCGTCTGTGGCATCGTCTGTCCTCAGGGTAAATCCCGCCTCTTCGCTCAATAGTTTTCGCCAAAACTCGATGCTTGAAATTTTGCTCCAGCTCTCTATGATTTCTGTCTCGATTTCCTCTATGGTCTCGGTATCGGGATCCAGCACGATGGTCGCGTATTTTGCGTCGCGCCCCTCTACAAACTCTATCGCAGTCTCGATATCCGCATACCCGGAAAATCGCGGATCGCCCCGCGCGAGCAGCCGGTACAGCACGAGCTGTCGCAGATAGCGGCGGTCTCGCGCTTGCGTGTTTCCCATGAGCTCGTTTTTCGTGCGGGTGCGTCCGGTTTTGTAGTCGATCAGTCGCAGTGTCTTGGCGTTTTCGTCTTCGATGATAGTGTCGATTTTCCCCGTCAGGGGGATGTCGCGCCAGACGATTCCCTTTGCGTAAAACGAGTACTCGATCTCGAGGGGGATGGTCGTATCCGCGGATTTCCACTCGTACCAGCCCCGCAGCCCATTCATCCCTTCTTCGAGCAGTGCCGTGTACTCGTCTGGTGTCAGCAGTTCGCGCCCGAGCTCACGACGAAACGACTCGACCAGAGACTCGGCGTCCGGTCGGTGCCTCGTCTTTTTGTACGCGCGGTAAAAGTGCTCGAGTGTGCGGTGGTAGGCGCTGCCGAATCGCGTGCGGGCATTTCCCTCAAACGGGTATTTTAAAATAACGTCTCGTAAAAACACACGCGGATGCTCTAAAAATTTCTCATGATCGGAGTGCGAGAGGCGATACTCCGACAGAAATCGCTCGATATACGCTTCTTCGTCAGCTGTCCAGGCGGCGAGGTGTCATGCGGGCGCGAGCTCTCGGATGATATATGTCTCGGGATTGATCGATGGAGCCGGCTCCGTCGGGAGTCCGATATCCGGTAAAAACTGGCTCTGTATCATCGTGCGCTCGTTTTCCAGTTTTGGAGAGCTCATATGCAGATACTCTTTCGCGCGGGTGAGCGCGACGAAAAAGAGGCGACGCTCCTCCTCATTGTGATCCGAGAGCTCGTCTTCGCCGATATGGGTACTCAGGATAAATCTCGGCAACCGCAAAAATTCGCCCATGCCCTGTCGTGAGCTTTTTCCCCATCGTCCCTCGACGAGTCCCGGCAGAAAAACGGCGCGATATTCGAGTCCCTTTGCGGTGTGCGCCGTGAGTACCTGCACACCCGTCCCACTGCCGCCGACGGCTCGCCGCGAGAGTCGCAGTCCGTAGGTTTCGTGGATGCGGATTTTCGCAAGCAGCCTGGAGAGTGTCATTTTCGGATTGTGCCGATTCCACTCGCGTACGCTGCCCAGCAGCGTAGAGATATCCTCCAGATCCCTCAGTTTGCCCCGACTTTGCACATACTCTACAAATCCCGTCATGCCAAATGCGATGCCGATAAAGTCGCTCAAATGCGTACGAACGAGGATCTGTGAGAGCTCGACGATGCGCGAGCGCATATCGCGAATTGCCTGCGGATCTCGGATCGCCAGGCTGTCCAGGGTCTCGTCGCGCGCGATGAGATCAAATATCCGTACCGGATTTCGACGACTGTGATTCATCTTCGCGCGCTCATGGGCGAGCGAGAGGACGTCCACACCGTCGACGGGAAACACGCCCGATCGCATGATATCCAGCATCGCGCGGTCGTCCGCGTAGGGATCGGCGATGACAGTAAAAAGATCGAGCGCGATCCGGATATACGGACTGTCGAAAATATTTGTCTCGACGCGACTCTCGACGGTGATGTGCTGATCCTGCAAAAATCGCGTCCACTCCCCGAGCTCGCGATTATTTCGGACGATGACGGCGATTTCTTCGCCGGGAATGCGAGCATCGAGCAGTGTCCGTATCTCATGCGCGACGAGGATTTTTTCCTCTATATCCGTGGCGGTGCTCCGGAGGCGTATGTCGACGGATGCGATATTTGCATACGAATGCAGCGGTTTTTCGATACTGGGGTCGATTCGGGTGATTCGCCCCTCATTGGCGGCGATGGCGAGACTGGCGACATCGAGGATATCCTGATGCGAGCGATAGTTTTTCGAGAGGACGATGATGCGCGCATCACGATAGAGCGTACGCGAAAACTCCAGGATATTTTCGAGATTTGCTCCCTGAAATCGGTAGATACTCTGATCGTCGTCGCCGACCACCAGCAGATTGGTCTCGTCGGCGTAGCGCGCCAGTGTATTGACCACGTCGTTTTGCAGCGAATTGGTATCCTGATATTCGTCCACCATGAGGTACTGGTACTGCTCTCGTAGATTCGCCGCGAGCGACTCCTCGGTCTCCAGAGCGCGCGCGACAAATCGGATGATATCTCCATAGTCGTAGAGTCC
>JANQGT010000016.1 GCA_028277205.1 Candidatus Altimarinota bacterium | reverse complement strand
ATCTCATAGAGCATACGGACGGCGACGTCATCAACAAAAAAACTCTCGAAGCGCTCATTCTCTCGGGAGCCATGGACTCGATCGGAGAGCGGGCGTAGGCGGTGATTTTCGGGATCGAGGCAAGCAGACTCGCCCGCTCTCCGATCGAGTCCATGGCTCCCGAGAGAATGAGCGCTTCGAGAGTTTTTTTGTTGATGACGTCGCCGTCCGTATGCTCTATGAGATCGAAGATCGTCTCGTACTTTGCCTCTTTTCGTCCCGCGATGATACGCTCTACAGGAGTATTTCCCAGTCATTTCACCGCGCCGAGTCCGAAACGGATCGTCTGACGATCGACGTATGTAAAGTGTTTGCGTGACTCATTGATATCCGGGGGCAGGATCTCGATGCCGTGAGCGCGACTCTCGTTTATCTCCATCGTGATGCGATCGGTGTCGTCCTCGTCCGAGACCATGAGCGCCGTCATGAATTCCGTACGGTAGTACGCTTTCAAAAACGCTGTCTGATAGGCGATCATCGAATAGCAGGCGGCATGCGATTTATTAAATCCATAGCCCGCAAACGGCTCGATGATATCCTCGAATATATAGCGCGCGAGCTCGTCCGAGTGTCCTTGTTGCTTTGATGCGGTGAAAAATTTTTCCTTTTGCTCCATGAGCAGATCCATTTTTTTCTTTCCGATGGCGCGTCGCAGGATATCCGCCTCTCCGAGGGAAAATCCCGCAAACGCCCGAACGAGCTGCATGATCTGCTCCTGATAGACGGCGATACCGTGCGTGGGAGCGAGGATTTTTTCCAGAGAGGGATGGGGAAACGAAACGCGCTCGCGCCCATGTTTTCGGGCGACGTAGGTGGGGATATACTGCATCGGTCCGGGACGATACAGCGACGACATGACGATGATATCCTCAAAGGTGTTCGGCTTGAGTTCCTTGAGATATTTTCGCATGCCCGCCGACTCAAACTGAAATACACCCGTCGTATTTCCCTCGGCAAAGACGTGAAAGACATTTTGATCATCGTAGTCGATATGCAAAATATCGATCTTTCTGCCATGAACGCGCTCGATGATCCGCAGACACCGGTCAATGATGGTCAGATTTCGCAGACCCAGAAAGTCCATTTTCAAAAGTCAGAGATCCTCGATGGGGTACTGCGAGAGCTGGGTGACGACGGCGTTGGTATCTTTTGGCGGGTGCTGCAGCGCACAAAACTCCATCATCGGCTCGGGCGCGATGATGACGGCGCAGGCGTGCACGCCGAGCTGACGCACTGTCCCCTCCAGACGCATGGCATTGTCGATGACTTTTTTGTAGCGGGGATCACGCTCATATGCAGCCCGAAATTCGACGGACTCCTCGAGTGCTTGTGCGATCTTCGTGCCGGGGCGTGAGGGCATGAGTTTTGCCAGAGCATTCATTTCGGCAAAGGGAATACCGAGCACTTTCCCTACGTCCTTTACCGCGGCGCGCGCCGCCATCGTCCCAAATGTACAGATCTGTGCGACATGATCCTCTCCGTATTTTGCCTTGACGTATTCAAAGACGCGATCGCGTCCCTCATCCGAAAAGTCGACGTCGATATCCGGCATGCTGACACGAGAGGGATTGAGAAATCGCTCGAACAGCAGTCCGTATTTCAGCGGATCGATGTCGGTGATACCGGACAGATAGGCGAGCACCGACCCCGCCGCCGATCCGCGACCCGGTCAGACCGGTATTTCGTTGTTTTTCGCATACCCGATAAAGTCCGAAACAATATTGAAATATCCATTGAATCCCATGAGCTCCACGACTGTGAGCTCATACTCCAGCCGATCCACGATACCGCGCTCGTGTTCGGTCTTCATATTCAGGATGCGGATTTTTTCATCCGTATATCCGCAGAGCGCTCGAGCTTTCAGCTCGTCCGCAGACATGTCCTGGAGTTTTTTCTCCGACTCAGAAACCGGTTTTTTATCGATGAAGCTGTCGATTTCCTCATCCGTGAGAGTGATCGCATAGCGCTTTGAAAGTCCGCGCATGCAGATATTTCGCAGATTCCACTCCTCGGTGTCGAGTCGTTTTGCATCTGTCGGACGCCGGGATTCATAGCGTTCGTAGCCGGTTTTTGTATCCGAGTCCAGCTCGAAAACCGGGATGAGCACTTGCCCGTAGGGGATTTTCAGATCGATTGTTTCGGCGATCTGGCGCGTCGCCGACAGTGCCTGGGGGCAGTACGCGAAGAGCTCCGCCATCTCCTCGGCGGACCGAAGCGAGTAATTTCCCTCGATTTTCGTGGGACGATCCGGATCCTCGAGGGCACGTCCGTCGCCGATACAGGCGAGCAGATCCTGTGCCTCCGCATCCTCGAATCGGGGATAGTGCACGTCATTGGTCGCGACCAGAGAGTAGCCGTACTCGCGCGATAGCTCCAAAAGCGCTTCATTGACCTTTGTCTGATTCGCGCGGTCGGAGTGCTCCTGCAGCTCCAGATACACATTTTGCGATCAGTACAGATCCCGGTAATACTCGATCCGATCCCGGATAAATTGCCGCTTTCTGCCGGTGATGATATGCTGGGGAATCTCGCCGAGCGTATCACCCGAGAGCATGATGAGATCCTCACGATACTGCTCCAGCAGAGAAAAGTCAACTCTCGGTCGCAAATAGTAGCCGGTGAGGTACGATTCGGAGACGAGCTTGATGAGATTTTTGTATCCGCGGTGCGAACGCGCGAGGAGGATGATATGGTAGATATCCTGGTTTTTATCGCGGACTTCGCGTCATGCTGCGGCAATGGCAAACTCGACACCGATGATCGGCTGTATGCCGGCATCTTCGCAGGCACGATAAAATTCAAACGAGCCATAGAGATTTCAAAGATCGGTGAGCGCGAGTGCGGACATGCCAAACTCCCGCGCTCGCTCGACGAGATGTTTCGGCTTTCCGAGTCAGCAGAGAAACGAGTAGTGGCTATGCGTGTGCAGGTGGACGAAATCTGCCATATCGATGGAGTGTGTCATGCGATTGTAGCAAAAAGAGCGCGAAAGTCGAGTCGCGATAATGCACGAGAATCCGACAAGACACTGGAAACAAGGTTGATTTTCATACCGTATGCGGGTATACTCACTCCTGTCTCGACACCATCATCCCCATGTCCCGTCTGCGCTCATGGCTTCCGTCCCATCCGGAGACACTCCCGAGAGCTCGATACACCTCCCCGGTATTCAGGGCGAGGCGATAGCATGATGGGACATTTTCGGCATACCGATCACGAATACCATCCTCTCCACATGGGTATTCATGGTGATACTGTGCGGGGTGCTGATAGTACTGCAGATAGCACTAAAGGGCGATGCCCTCCCGCGCGTACGCGGTATCGGACTCTGGATCGTCGCACGACTCGATTCGTTTCTCCATGCATCGATAGACAATAACGCTGTCTCCCGTCGGTTTTTTCCCATGATCGCGGGGACGTTTGTATTTATCCTCGCGGCAAATCTTATAAGCCTGCTTCTCGAGTGACTCGTCCTCGTCTCCTCCGACGCATGGCTAAAATCATATCTTCGTCCCATAAACAGCGATCTCTCCACGACGCTCGCACTCGCAGCATCGGTGATCGTCCTCTCACAATTCATCGCCATCATCCACCGGGGGACACTCGGATGGCTCTCCGGATATCTCTTTCATTTTTCGGGGACGTCGACCGTCGAAAAATGCATCAATGTCTTCGTCGGATGGCTGCACCTGATCGGAGAGTTTGTGCGCGTGTTGTCGCTCTCGTTTCGTCTGTATGGAAATATTTTTGCAGGCGTCATACTCATCACCGTCATGTCGTTTCTGCTTTCGAAAATCGCCATCGCGGGCATCCAGCTCGGACAGTTTGCGCTGATTCCGTTTTGGATTTTCGAGATATTTGTATCACTCATTCAGGCATTTATTTTTCTCACTCTCACGACCATTTACGTCCGCGAGGCGTCGGCATCGCATCACTAGAGCATAGACTCAAGCGGGAAAATACTTTCCCCTTTGCGCTTATCCTCTCATCATCTTTTTATGGAAATGTCCCAAGACCTCGTCGTCGCCCTCGCATTTGCGATGGGAGCTTTCGCGCCCGCGATCGCTATCGGCGTCATCGGCTACTCTGCCCTCTCGGCGCTCGGTCGAAATCCATCGGCAAAGGACGATATTCGCACGACGATGATTCTCGCTGCGGCATTTGCCGAGGCGCTCGCCATTTTTGCATTCGTCGTCGCCATGGTCATAAACTTTCTTTAGAGCATGGGATTTATCGATCTCGGAGTATTTGTCGTCCAGCTCGCCAATCTCCTCGTCATTATTTGGCTTTTGCATACGTTTTTCTTTCGGGCGTATCTGCAGGAGATCGATCGGGAAAATGCCGATCGTACAGAGCTCTCGAAACGTCTGTCGGACGCCGAATACATAAAAAATGAGGCGAGAACCGAAGCTGATGCCATCCTCACAGAGGCGCGCGAACACGCGCATAAAATCCGCCACGACGCCGAGGTGCTCGCTCATCGCGAGAGCGAGGCAATCCTACAGGAAGCCAAAGAAGAGGCAGAGCACCTGCGCGAGCGCATGATGCTGGATCTCGCAAATGATCGCGTACGCATGCGCGAAGAACTCGAGCGCGAATTTACCGATCTGGCTCTCACCGTCAATGCAAAGCTCTTTTCAAATCCCGAAGCGCACACCGATTTCGTACGATCGCGATGTCGGGAGTTTCATGTCGAGACTCGTTGATAGCTTATAATTCATCCTCCATGTCCTCACACCTCGCCCCCTGGTACGAAAAGCTGCAGGCGGCGCATCGCAATACTTCGTTTCGGGAATTTCTGATGACGTATGCGAGCTGGGCACCTACGACGTTTTATCGAAATGGCGGACTGTTTTCATCTATCCCTCCCACCGAACGTTCGTACTCTCTCATCGAGGCACTCCGATTTGACGAGGAGCGCATGCAGTATCCACAGACGCACTCGCGCGAGTATGATCCTGATCGCCCTTTTCTGGATCAGCTACACGACCTCCTCTACTCGACACCCGTCGGGAGCATCGTGCATATCGGCAGCGAAAATTGTGACTTTTCTGATATTTCCGTTTATTCGAAAAATTGCTACCTTTCGAGCGTTGCTGTTTATTGATGCGATAATATCCTCTACAGTCACGACGTAAAGGATGACTGCATAAATATCATCTCGAGTTTTCTGGTGTGGCAAAACTCGGAAAACGTCTACTGGAGCTCCAGCATCATCCGCTGCATGAATGTCTTTTACAGCCGCTATATCCTCAATAGCTCGAATGTCTGGTTTTCATCCAATCTCGTGGGATGCCACGACTGTCTGTTTTGCGACTGACTGGAAAATCAAAAATACTGCATAGAAAACAAACAATACGAGAAAGATGAATACATGCAGCGAAAGAAAAAGATTTTGGAGGAAAAAGATAAATTTGAGGGATGGTATAGAAAAATAAATAAAGTCGGGAGAAATTATGGGAGTACCAATGTGCAAGGAAATTTCATACTTGAATCAGAAAACGTATCTGACAGTCATTTTTGCTATCACCTCTCAGAGTGACGTAATTGTTTGCTCGTATGAGGATCTGATGCTGATACGAGAATTGTAAACTGCATTTCTGCAGGAACACCAAATTCTGACTCGATCTACTGATTGAAAGCAGGTGCGGGTGACAATATTTATTCGTGTTTTCAAGCACATGTATCAAATCTTTTCTATAGTTTGTATGTCGCCGAATCCTCCTTTTGCCTCTGATGCGTCGGACTAAAGAATGCGCACTACTGCATCCTCAATAAACAGTACACTCGAGAGGAGTGGTTTGAGACAGCGGAGAAGATATTTGCATCTATGCAAAGAGAATGAGTGCTCGGACAGTTTTTCCCCGCGTCCATGAATCCCTACTATTTCAATGATACGATGGCACATCTCATCGGAAAGTTTTCAAAAGAAGAAGTAACGAAGCAATGATACATGTGGAGAGACGAACCTATCGCCGTAGATCTCCCGGAGAATGCCGAGATCATCGAAACAAAAGATATCAATCCACATGCTCCACTGACAGAGGACATCATGAAAAAAATCCTCAAAGATGCAGAGTGAAACTACTATCGTATCGTCCCTGCCGAGTATGCATTTCTGCAAAAACACAATCTCCCCATCCCCCGACTCCACTGGCTCTCTCGGCTGGGAGAGCATTTGGGGTAGTCTAGCCGTATTTTTCCTATGACACAAGCTATCCTTCTCTATCTCGTCGCACTCGCGAGTTTCCTCGTGATCGATCTGGTGTGGCTCGGCATCATCGCGCAGAGGCTCTATGCCCGCGAGATGGGACCACTGCTGACAAAATCCGTCAACTGGTGGGCAGCCGGAGTATTTTATCTCGTATTCGTGGCGGGACTGTGTTTTTTCGTGATACATCCCGCGATAGAGCAAGCCACGCCGCTCTGGCATACACTCGGACGCGCGGCGTTTTTCGGATTTGTCACGTATGCGACCTACGATCTCACGGGGCTCGCCGTCATCGAGTGATGGTCGAAAATGCTCACTGCTATAGATCTCGCATGGGGCACGACGCTCGCTATGCTCGTCACGCTTGTGACGCTAGGTATATTTCAATTTCTCTAGATGCACTCTCTTCTCATCTCGCTCTCGATATTTCTCGTCGCACATATCATATTGTGGTTTGTGCTCTCGCTCGCATCCAGACGAAATGACGTCGCGGATATCTGATGGGGAGTGTGAATGTTTGGCGTCGCGCTCATCTGCGGGTGGCACGCCGGATACTCATCGGTCTCGGTGCTCATACTGGGGCTCGTAGGACTGTGGAGTCTGCGACTCGCATGGCACATCGGCAGGAAAATTTTACAAACGAAGGATGAAGATCGCCGCTATAAAGCATGGCGCGAGCAGTGGGGAAAGTTTGCTATCATCCGGAGCTTTTTTCAGGTATTCGTACTGCAGACGATATTTTTGTATATCGTCGCCTTACCGGTCATTTTGGTATCGCTCTCTCCGGATACGCCCCTCTCGTGGATTCATGCACTCGGTGCGGCGATATTTGTATGTGGATTTGTATTTGAGTGGATCGCCGACGAGCAGCTCCGACGATTCAAACACGATCCGAAAAACACAGGGAAAATCCTGCAGTCGTGACTCTGGCGATACTCCCGTCATCCAAATTACTTCGGAGAGTCGGTACTGTGGTTTGGCATTGCCATCGCAGCCTCGATGGTGAAATACTGACTACTCGCGTGGATCTCTCCCGTCGTGATTACTTTTTTGCTCGTGTGCGTCTCGGGTGTGCCCATGGCAGAGGAGCGACTGCGAAAAAAGCCCGAGTATGCCGAGTATGCCCGCAGGACGAGCGCATTTATCCCGTGGATGCCGAGAGAGTAGCGAGCTGACTATACAGTGGAAATATCGACCGGTCTCGGGGTATCTATCATGATGTCTCGATACGTCTCATGGCTGACGACCTGCTCCGGAAACTCGGGTGGGACACTGGACCAGACCGATGCACCCGTGACTGCATCCGTACGCTCAAAAAGTCGCTCACGCTTTCGATTTTTCATTCGCTCGTCGCATCGTACGTCGGGATGCCGACGCGGCACAGGCAGTCTGCGTTTTCGCAGATAGGCGAGCTCCTGAGCCGTCAGCCGAAAGGGCTTTCCCGAGACCTCGCAGGATATCGCCCAGTTGAGGATATCATCGGGGATATCGTCGATACTCTCGGGCAGACGATCAGCGGGAATCACCCTCGCGACGTCCGGTGCGGGCGACTCGTAGTCCGACCAGAGATATCCGCGCGATAGTGCCTCCTCTCGCGAGAGTGGACGCTGGATATTTGCCAGTGTCTCATTATACCCGTAGCGCGCGCATTCCGGTGAGAGAAATTTTCCCCACTCCCCCGTCTCGCGCATGTGCTCGATGATTTTCCCCGCGAGTCGTTCGTACTCTTCACGCGAATACGCTGTATTGAAAATACGATACTCGCCGTTTCGAATGCCGATGCAGCCAAAGAGATGATTGCTGTTTATGCAAAATTCAGAGTAGAGTATATGTGTACAGTCATTGATCATCGAACCGGTAAAACAAATGCTTTGTGAGTTTCCTCAAAAGATAGCATCATAGCAAAGGTGCGAACGAAACCCTCAGGTATCCCAGCAATCACTGCTCCAGTGCGACATACTTCGGTAATCGCAAATGGCGCCCCCGATATTTCACAGGTACGAGTCTCGAAAATTCGCTCACCCGGCGGAACAAACATACTATGCGTTTTTTATGACCTTGTCCACCAGACCGTACTGCACCGCCTGATCCGACAGCATGAAATAGTCACGATCGCAGTCCTCGCGAATTTTTTCTATCGGCTGTCCCGTATGTTTGGCGAGGATGGAGTAGAGGATCTCTCCCGTCTGGTGGATGTGATCTGCGGCGATGCGGATATCCGTCGCCTGTCCCTCGACACCGCCGAGAGGCTGGTGGATCATGATCTCCGAGTGCGGGAGTGCGTAGCGCTTTCCTTTCGTACCGCCGGTGAGGATGATGCTCCCCATGCTCGCGGCGAGTCCGACACAGACCGTTTCGATGTCGCATTTGAGATTTTGCATCGTATCATAGATCGCGAGTCCCGCTGTCACGTGTCCACCCGGAGAGTTGACATAGAGCGTGACAGGCGCGTCCGGATCCTGCTTTTCCAAAAAAAGAAGCTGGGCGATGATGGTATTTGCGATGCCGCTGTCGATCGCGTCCCCCAGAAAGACGATACGATCCTCGAGGAGTCGAGAGTAGATATCATAGACTCGCTCGCCGGTCGGCGTCTTGTCTATGACGGTTGGCACCAAAAAATTTCGAACGGGAGCGCTGTCATGATGCGGCATGGGGAAGATCGTAAAGTGATGAATCCGCGAAAATATGCGCGGGAGAAAAATACTCTATCGGATTCGCGGGGAAATGCAAATCATCCCTCGCTTCTTTTTGCATCTGTATGCAGTCCCGCGGATAGCCAGAGATACCGCAGTATCGTGTCATCCCGAGAGACAAAAAAACCGAGATTGCTCTCGGGAAAACCATCCGGTTTTACTTTTGTATTTTCCACCCGGTTCTCGAGAGAACACTGGGGAGAAGATAAAAACGTTTCCGCTTTCAGACGGCGAGTGCACATCTCGCGATGAAGCAGAAAAACGCAGTGTGTACCCTGACAATTTTGGATTTGATTATGTTTGCGATTATGTCAGCGGCACGAGACTATTGAAGCATATTATTTCTGCGCTGTCAAAAATTCTTTTATTGATTTTTCGTATTTGCATTTTTTTCAGGACGACCCCCGCAAAGAAGTTGCATCGATATTTCTTTCATGCTACCATGATTGTATGCCTTTTCTTTGGATTTGTATGCGCATCATTCGGACACTCTTTCTCGCCTCGCTCGTGCTCTCGTCCGCCATCTGGGGGGTGTCGGGGTATGCGTACGCGACGGGAGAGAGTGACACGATTCCCTATAATGTCTTCTTTACTCCCTACATCCATTTCGACGTATCGATAGAGTCGGAGATGGAGGTGAGGTTTTTCTGGGATTTTTCGGATCACGAGCTTGCGAGCGAGACCCGCTGGCTCAAGCTCATTTTCTCCGAAGAGTACGATCCGGACATGTACTATGACGCAGAAAATTTCGTCTGGTACGCCGAAGTGGCAAAGGACAATCTCTTTGACGCAGAGCTCGTATGGGTCGGTGACGAGACGGGTGCATCGGATGGATGGTGGAGCTTTGGAGTGCCAAATGACGCAGTCATACGGGATCATGCCGATACGATACGCTACCTGCGTCTGTGTGCGATCACGCACGCATCCGAGGTCGTCTGCGACGAAGATATCATAGACATGCGAGCGCTCTGGGATGCGACGCTATATGACTATGAGGCATACAGACAAGATACGAGCAAGACGGAAAATGTCGATACAGAGGCGCATTTTACATTTTCCAAAGAGCTGGAGGCAGCACTGGAAAATAAAACACCGGTAGCGAAAATCATACAAACCATCCACTCTCTGGATACGATAGATGCGCTCATAGACGAAATAGACCGGTTTTTCACAGAGACGGAAGTGCACCAGTGACGCGCTGATCTGGATGCAAGCGAGCGTTCGTATCTCAGGGGTCTGCGATTCGCACTCGATAAAAAACAAAACGCCATCATTTTCATCGAAGAGATCGCAGAAAAATGAGAGTGAGGCGAACTGGATGAGCGACTTCGAAATCCGGATCTCACGGATGCGGGCATCCGAGAGATCAAAAATCGCCTGCACGATATCGAAAATACACTCATAGATCTGCAGCAAACGGGATACGAATCGGACGCCACCGAGGCGGTCTCGGATCTGGCAGCATACGTCCGCGCGCTCATCGCACAGCGAGAGGCGGGAGATCTAGAGCTCAATTCGGCACCCGAAAATGAAAATATACAGCAGATCGCCGGATACGAGCCGACTGACGATACGACGCAAACGCCTGAGCAAGATAACCAGCAAATAGCACAAAAAAACATCGATCTCCAAAAAGGGGCCTCTCAGACAGAGTACCCAGCATTGCAAAACGCAGGCACCGATGCCAATTCTGAATTTGATGGTGAGGCGTTTTTAGGACTGGTGGTGATCGCGCTGGCGGGTATCGGCGTATGGACGATCATCGCCGCATTTCGAAGGCGTAAAAAACAACAAGTCCCGAAAACGGATGAAAACACTCCAAGTACGCCCCCGATCGAAACCGTACCGAGCCGGGACGCCCCCGAGGTACTGCAAGTCCTTCGAATTTTCAAAGCGTCAAACGAAGCCTACAATATCGAATACGGTCGCGTCTACGAGCGAAGCGTCAAAGTCCTGGAGGAAAACAAACACAATCTCATCGGGAGCGTGCATTCGTTTGTCGCATCAGCCAATAGATTTGCCGACGTCCGCTCGGACACGCTCGATCGCCTTGCAAATTTTTCCGTAGAGATCCCCGATCTCGAGACATCGGGCAAGACGATGTATCGCCTTTTTTTCTCCGAGCGCATGCGAAATCAGCTCGCCAAACACTCGGGCGTCCTGGTCATCCGCACCGACGAACAAGAAGTCCCGTGGGAGATCATGCACGACGGCGAGGATTTTCTGGCGCTGCATCACCCCATCGTCCGCGATATCGTGACCGGTATCGATATCCGTACCAATCCCGTAGCTCCCCACACGAGAGCCAAAATGCTCATCATCGTCGACCCGACGGAGGATCTGCCAGGCACACGAAAAGAAACCGAACACCTCGTCGAGCGCCTGCACGAGCACATGGAGATCACCGTCCTACGCGGAAAAGACGCGACTGCCACGCAGGTGTTTTCTCTCATCGGTCGGGACGACTGGGATATCATCCACTATGCTGGACACGCTCGATTTGATGAGGCGCTGACGGACGAGAGCGGACTCGTGCTCTCATGAGGACAGATCGCCTCCGTCACCGAGATCCGGCGTTCGCTCGGGGGAAATCCTGTCGTGTTTTTGAATGCATGTGCATCAGGAGCAGTCCACGATGTCGCGATCGAGACGCCCAGCATCCTCAATGTCTCCCAAGAACAATCCGTCGGTATTGCGACCGCCTTTCTCTCATGAGGGGCGAGAGGCGTGATGGCGACGCTCTGGCCTGTCAGCGACGAGATCGCGAGCGCTTTTTCCAGCGAGCTGTATCTGCGCCTCGTGGAGGGCGACAGCATCGCCTACGCCCTTTTATCCGCAAAGCGCCATATGCGCCACGCGGACGCCTCGGGAGTCACCTGGGCTTCTTTTGTCTACTACGGTGATCCCGAGAGCGGACTGCGATCGATGGAGGGCGGTCGAAAGCGATAATTTTTTCACTGCTTTTTCACACCCATGACTGATACGAAACAACTGCTGCTCGCGCTCGAGTCTGTACTGCGCGATATCTATGCACGTATGAAATCCGAAGAATTTGATCCCAGCACCGAAGAAGTACTCGTCGAGCGAATGCTCGATCTCTACTCGGCAGCGAAGTCAAATGATCGGGAAAAGCTCGAGGGACAGCTCGAGTCTTTCATTGCCTTTGCGGCGGAGCGGGGATACGAAATGTCTGCGACATCGCCCGCCATGGCGACCCGATCCGCGACGGAGGACGACGCGAGTGGTGAAAATCTCTGCATGGATATCGCCACGATGACGGGCATGGCGATCGAGGATATGCGGCAGTATATCTCGAAATAGCGCCGTATATTCACGACTACAGTCCCCTCAGTCGGGCGCGCTCATTTCGAAATGTCTCGATAATTCCCTTTATCTCGGCGTCGACACTGTATTCCTCGACGAGCATTTCCATTTCATTCCAGAGTTTTTCGGCGATATCATCCAGCTCGCTGTGATGATCTTCTTCAGCGGTGCGCTCGAAAAACGTCCGGCACATTTCGATCTGCGTATCGAGTACGTGTCGAAATTTTGCGAGCGCCGCAAGCAAATGGGACAGTAGGAGATTTTCCACATCCTCCTTTTTATCATGCATGATAAATACCACCGCCTCCGCATCGTGAACGTCTATGAGATTTTCGATGATCCGCATGATCAGTGTGGGCACTATTCCGTTTTGGCGCTCCTGCATACCTCGTGCGTCACTCAGTCGATCGCTGTAGTGTTTTTTCAGATATTCTCCCGTCGGCAGTCCCAGCTCGCTCCATCGTGATCCTGCCACGCAATTTTCCAAAAACGTCCGTTCGTCGTCATTGAGCCACTTTCGTCTGGTCTCGATATCGACTCATCCGATACTCGCAATGGCGCTGTCTATGGACTCGACGATGCTCGACTTTGCGAGTGCGAGACCGATGAAATAATTTTCGAGGGCGTTGTCGTCGGATTCGGTGATTGCTCCCATGATGGATAAATGGATGCGGATAAGTGGATCCGCAAAAAGTGTATGGGTATTTTCGCATCTGGCAAGTATTTTCCCGTCCATACCGGGAAATCATTTTACTTTCAAATTTTTTTTCGTATCATATCGCCGTTTTCGACCACTTCCGACTTTCTTGTTTTCATGTCAGATCAGCACTACGACGCCTCGAGTATCCAAATCCTCGAGGGACTCGAGCCGGTACGAAAGCGTCCCGGTATGTACATCGGATCGACCGACGAGCGCGGACTGCATCATCTCATCTGGGAGATCCTGGACAACTCCATAGACGAAGCGCTGGCAGGACATGCGACGAATATCACCGTGAGTATCGAAGAAGACGGCAGTGTCTCGGTCATGGACGACGGTCGCGGTATACCGGTCGCCGTCCATCCGAAAACCGGGAAATCCACCCTCGAAACCGTCATGACCGTACTGCATGCCGGAGGAAAATTTGGTGGAGCGGAGAGCGGCTACAAAGTCTCGGGAGGACTGCACGGCGTCGGCGCGTCTGTCGTCAATGCGCTTTCCAGTCGACTGGAGGCACGCGTATACCGGGATGGAAAGGAACACGTCCAGACGTATCAGCGGGGTGTCCCGGACGGACCGATAGCACAAACCGGTATCAGTGAGCTGCGGGGAACGTATGTCCGGTTTTGGGCGGATGAGACGATTTTCTCCACGCTGGAGTTTTCGCGCGAGACCATCCTCTCTCGGCTGCGCCAGCAGGCATACCTGACAAAGGGGATCACTCTGACATTTTTCGACCGGCGCGACGGGTTTTCATACCGGTTTTATTTCGAGGGGGGAATTCGTTCGTACGTCGCATTTCTCAATCGAAATTCAGAGTCGATCGGCGAGATTTTTTCTCTGGACAGACTGGTCGACGATATATCGATAGAGGTCGCCCTGCAGTACAAAAAAGACGAGTACGACGAGCGGGTCATTTCATTTGTAAACAACATTCCCACACCCGAGGGCGGGACGCATCTGACCGGGTTTCGTACGGCACTGACCCGGGCTATAAACAAGTACGCCCGGGCAAACGAAATCCTGAAAGAGAAAGATAACAATCTGTCAAACGACGACGTCGCGGAGGGACTGACCGCTATCGTGAGCGTAAAAGTATGAGAGCCGCAGTTTGAATGACAGACAAAATCAAAGCTCGGAAACAGCGAAGTGAAGGGCGTCGTCGACCGCGTGGTCAATGAGAAGCTCTTTGAATTTTTCGAGGAGCGACCAAAGACGGCAAAGGCGATCATAGAAAAGTGTGTGCTCGCCTACCGTGCCCGCATGGCAGCGCGAAATGCGCGCGACACCATCATCCGAAAAGGAGCGCTGGAGGGCATGACGCTCCCGGGAAAACTCGCCGACTGCGCGAGCCGCGATCCAAAGCGATCCGAGCTCTACATCGTCGAGGGAGACTCTGCGGGCGGATCGGCGAAGAGCGGACGCGATAGAGAATTTCAGGCGATACTGCCGCTGCGCGGAAAAATCCTCAATACCGAACAGGCACGCATCGACAAGATCTTTGCAAATCAGGAGATAAAAAATCTCATCATCGCACTCGGGACATCCATCGGCGATACATTTGATATTTCACGACTGCGGTACCATCGCATCATCATCATGACGGACGCAGACGTCGACGGGGCGCACATTCGTACATTGCTGCTTACGTTCTTTTTTCGATATCTGCGCGATATCATCACGGGCGGATACCTCTACATCGCCCAGCCACCACTCTACAAGCTCGCGAAAGGGAAGCAGGTGTGGTACGTCTTTTCCGATGAGGAAAAGGATCGTCTCATCGCCGAGCATGGCGTCGTCTCTGACGGTATCCAGCGCTATAAGGGTCTCGGTGAAATGAACGCCGAACAGCTCTGGGAGACGACGATGGATCCGAGCGTGCGCGTCATGCACCGGGTACGCATCGAGGACGCCGAGCGGGCAAATGAAGTATTCAAGGTGCTCATGGGCGAGGACGTCGCACCCCGTCGACGATTTATCCAGGCGCGCGCGAAACAGGTGGAGAATTTGGATTTGTAAAATCCGTCGAGATGTCTGCACTCTCAATTATGAAATTTTCTATCGTAACGCCAGAGGATCTTCGGAAAGCAGTGGCATGACAAGCGGGGGTGCATGATGTGCAAAGTCGGGTGCTACAATACATTGATCAAATCACACCCGGTAGAACTATAAAAGAGTGCATCGAAGAGTGTGTGTACTTTTGTCTATGCCAATATTTGGAAAATTATATTTGATATCTGGAATTCATTTTGTATGACAATCAGTTTCCCAACGTTTGCAAAACAGATACCATATGAGAGACTGGACTCATATTGAGAATACATGTCGATTCGTGATATCAAAGGCAGCAAGTTTGAACAAAGTTGGTAGGGGGTGTTTGTGATTTTTGAAATACCAAAGGAACTCGCAATTTTCGACCACTGCAACTATTCATCGGCAATGGACAACAATTCTTCAATGAAATGTCAAAACGTTTTCCGAATGTGGGCATGGAATAATGCGGCTATAGAAAGAGCCAATGTATTGTTTTTTTCAAAAAATGAGTACCATACGGGAAAATTTTATATATTTTCTCGTGACAGTGCGTTTTTTTCGAATCGTATGCATGGGGTTCGCGCTCGCATGATCGCTGTTTCTGGGCTCATCGGCGTATGCGGCGGTAGAGATTTCTCCGCTCAAATTCGAGTTTTCGGTGGATCCCGGTCAGTCCACATCCCGTCTCATCCGCCTGAGAAATACCGGAGAAGAGGCAGTGACACTCTACTCGTCGAGTGAGGATTTTTTCGCGACGGACGACTCGGGTACGCCGACATTCGTCCCGCCGGAGGCGCAGACATCCGAGACGTACAGCCTCGCCCGCTGGATCGACATCCCGGTGGAAAATATCACGCTCGCACCCGGAGAGGAGCGCGAGATCCGTTTTAGTATATCGGTCCCGGAAAACGCCGAGCCGGGATGACACTACGGTGCCGTCCTGTTTTCCAGTGATCGTCCCAGTGATGCCCAGGTGGTCGCCATCTCTCGATTTGGCGTGCTGGTACTGGTGGAGGTATCGGGCGATCTTTTGATCTCGGGGGAGCTCTCGGACTTTCGTGCGGGCAATCGCCGGGAGGGCAGAGACATCGTCTATCCCGATACGTTTCAGACATTTCCCGTCATATTCGAGACGGTATTTTCAAATGACGGAAACACCCACCTGACACCGCGGGGAAATATCGAGCTCATAGACGAATCCGGCGAGCGCCTGGAAAACATCGGAAAAGAAATCATCACGAGTCCGGCTGGAGCATTTATCGGTGAGCGAATGGTGGACTACATCCCCGTCAACGATACCAATGGCGACGTGCTCCCGGGGACTGATCGGCGATTTCTCTCGGAGTGGCGAGGATTTGGGTATAATGTACGAAATGAAGACGGAACAACCGAAGTGCTATTCCGATCGCCGGAGGAGCACTTTGCCGAGCAAGCTCGAGAAAATCAGCAGTTTCTCCAGTTTTGGGAGACTGCGAAAACCCGCACGGTAGAGCGCCCCATCACCGCAAATCTCTATCTCTCCTATGTCGGAAAGGACGCGCAAGTCAAGGAATTTTTGGACAGTCGCGAATTTACGATCGTCTACGACGAGCGATATCTGGACTACAATTATCCGGTGATCGCCGGAATCATTATCCTGCTCATAGGGATCGCGGGGTATATTTTCATCTATGTCCCGCGATCGCGGGAGCGTCTGCGTCGAGAGCTCATGGAGTCTCTGCAACAAGAAAATCGTAAATCCTAATGCCGCCGTCATGCGCCGGACTATCGTATGGACACTCGCATGTCTCTGCGGACTCGCGGCGACATGGAGCGCGTACGCAAATCAGACGGTCATCATCACCGCGCTCGTCGGAGAGGGAAATAAGGCGCCGACGATTGTTTCGGTGAATCCGAATCTGAGCGTCAATCCCCTCCCCCGCAATAGCTCCCAAAACTACACCGTTTACTACACCGATCCCGAAAGAGACGCCGCGACGTTTACCGTGACACCCGCCGAGGGATTTGCGACTCCGACCTCCGGATCCATCAGTACGAGCGAGTACGATACGAGCTCGGGAGCATACGTGGACTTCACGCATCTGACACCATCGAGCATACCCGGCACAAATCCCTATACGATCACGATCACGATAAATGACGGGGCAAATACCGTGTCGACGAATGTCTCCATTTACGTATACTAGTCCATGACAGCGCGTACTTTCGTATGGTTGGCGCTTGCCGTGTTCTTTGTCGGGATTGTCGCGTCGTTTGTGTATTCGGATCCGTTTTGACGAGACGATGATCACTCGGACACGATCGTGGGTCTCATACGAAATGTATCGTGGGATACGGAATACCGGGAGCGCGTACCCTATCAGCGGGGAAATGAGATAGAGTACTCGTACATCGTACGGGGCATGTCGGGAGCGGCGCGAGTCTGATTTGACGAAGTGTCCGCTCGGGCAATAATCGAGGAAATGCGGATCGACGGAAATACCGTCACGCCGGGGACAGAGCTGTCACTCGCAGAGATTTCTACCATCACGATACGCGCGACCGCAAATGCGGATGAGTCTGCAGACGCGGATATTTCGGATTTTCTGACTATAGAGCGGATACCTCAGACATCGACGACAGACCGGGATACACGAGCACACTCCGATGAAACCGGCGAAGAAAATACACGAAATGATCCTGTAGAGGAGGATGCCGAGTGAATCCCCGACACCGGTATCGATACGACGCTCCCGGCAGATCCCGATATTTCTCTGCTGTACAATGATATTGTACAGCAGGATGTACTGACACTCTCCCCATCGCACAATACACTTTTGACGCTCTCCTGAAGCGATGTCATGCGGATGCACGCCCTCATCGTCGGCGATCGCAGCATCCCGATCATTCGCAGCGACGATGCCCTGCTGGCTGCCATACCGGAGAGACAGTTTTCTCCCGGCGAGTATTTCGTCGCGGCAGAGGGGGTCTGATGATCGATTCGTCCGCTTGATATTATGATCCGATTTCGAGAGGAGGCGTCCGACAGCATCACCATAGCCGATATCACCCCGCGGTCGCTCACACTAAATGACGATCAAATCGCCAATCTCGTCATCCAGGGGCGGGGGTTTTCCAGAGCTATATCCGTCCAGCTCAATAATACCTACATCCTCAAAAATACGGATTTTCGCGTGATAAATGATCGCGTACTCGTCGTCGTCGTGCCTCCGGGACTTGATTCGGGAGAGTATTTCTTTAATATCATGACTCCAGAGCACATCTCCTCCCATCCAGAAAAAACCTTTTCGCTCATCCACTCCCCCTAACATGCGCATATCGTCTCGTCTCGCTTTCGTCGCAGTCGCATGCTGGGTGGTGAGTGCGGGGGTTTTTTGCGTGCAGCCGTCCGCATCCGCCGCCTATCTCGTCGAGCCGTCCATGACCGTCGCTCCCGGCAGCTCGGCGACGGGAGGGCTCAGCAGTATTTCCGATGTCAGCAATGGCTCTTCTCTCGTCTCATTTCGCATCACCGCCGTCGTCACGAGTCCGACCGACGATACGATTTCAGTCAATTTTCCCAGTGGATTCGAATACGTCTCCTCGACCAGCGCATGAGCCTGCGATTATACGCTTCAGAACGCCACCGACAACAACTACCGCTACAGCCTCGCCTACGCCGGCAGTGATTTCGCATGCGTCTCGCGGACGGATTTTACCTACCGCATCACCTCCGGCACTGCGGTCGGCACTGTCTCTGTGAGCATGCTCGATGAAAATAGCAGCCCCATCGGCAATACCGTCTCCATCGGGGTCGTCGCGGGAAACTCTATCATCTCCGCGCGCACGCAAGCAGTGGAGGGCACCGAATACATTGATTCGTATGTACTCGAATTTTCCGCATCGATCACGGACCCGAGCGAGCTCGACGGTCTGACGGTCGATGGTAGTGCCATTACATCGCGCAGTCTCACATCATCGACGGGAGGAGTGATCACCTTTGATGATGCGACGTACACATCGGATGATCGCCCCCAGATCGGCGGGATATTTGGCGGGGCGACTCTGGTAAATGCATCCGTAAACGAAATCGATGGCGCGCCTCCGTTTGTAGAGGGCGTGGATGACAGCGAGACCTCTACCGGCGCTGTGACGATTACTTTCAATGAAGGAACGGCAACGCTCAATAGTACGGCATTTTCCTCCGGTACGGACGTATCCGCGGACGGCGACTATACGCTCGTCGTCACCGATACGGCACTCAATGCGACAACTATCGAGTTTTCCATCGATGCGGATTTCGAGACGCAAAACCCCGTCATCACATCGGTGGATCTCATCGCAGTCGATCGCGAGAGCGTGAGCATGCAGGCGAGCTTTACAGAGCAAAATTTCACGACGGCGAGCGGGAGCGTATCTCTGAGCGCCGGCACGTCCGGCAGTCTCTCGAATGCCGGAAGTACGAATTTCTCCGTCCAAACGGGCGCGACGCACATCGGGACAGGGACGCTGTCCGGTCTCTCGGCGGGCACGCAGTACGGCTACCAGATCACCGTCGCGGACGACTATGGCAATACCGCAAGCTCGACCGGAACATTTACGACTGTCACGGATCCGATCACACTGTCAGGATCATTTTCGCATACCGGCGTCGTAGCACTGACGGGCAGCACGCTCTCCACGACAGCTGCGCTCTCGATCTCGGATTTAGATTTTAGCGCGGCGGGCGATACCGATGCACTCGGTGATTTCGTGACGGGAAGCCTCTCATTTTCATGAGTGGACGCGATCACAGTAGACTCATGAGACTGGGACGGGACGCTCACACCACCAGTACTCATAGACGATGAGAGTGAAAACGCGGCAACGGAGTCGGAG
This sequence comes from Candidatus Altimarinota bacterium, assembly GCA_028277205.1. Lineage (GTDB taxonomy): Bacteria > Patescibacteriota > Gracilibacteria > BD1-5 > UBA2023 > JANQGT01. Next base: position 2,016 of record JANQGT010000016.1, on the reverse strand, counting down.
CTCGGTACGCTCATCGCCGCGCTCGATACGAGCCAGACGAGCGGCAACACCACGACGACCACCTCGCACGAGGGGACGATACTGCGTACCATCCGGGTATGAGCAGCGGACGGCGTATCGCTCTCAGCGAGCGGTGGCGTATTTACGGTGAGCTTCGTCGTGGACGAGGGCAGCGAAGGCGATACGCTGTACGTCTATCGCTCGGCGGACGGAGACGCGTGGGAAGCAAACTCGCCCGATGAGACCTGTACCCTCGACAGCGAAAAGCTCTGCACGATCACCACCGACAGTCTGTCGTTTTTTGTCGCGGTCGACATCGAGAGCACGACGCAAACGACCACGGGACAAGCCTCTGGCGGCGGATGATCCGGAGGGGGATCGTGAGGGATCGGACGCACCGATCGCTGTCCGGACGGGGATTTCTCTGCCAGTCGATACGACTGAGAGTGCGGGAAAACCTCGGATAGCGACACCATCGAAATGACGGATGACAGCATATCCATGCTGTGAATAATCCCGAGATTTTCATCGTCGCATGATGCCCGGAGCTTTCTGGAGTCTCGCGGAGCAGCCGAGAAATTTTTACGGGCATTCGATACGCTCGTCGATCGTGGTGTGGAGGGGATCGATCACATAGCGGCATTTCGATCCGTGGACAGTGTCGATGATGCGTATGAGACACTGATACAGAGCGCCGCCCTCATCATCGATCGCGCCCGCGAATACCGGGAAAATCCGGACTCCGAGCTAAAACGCGAAGCCACTGTCTGATACGAATCGTACCTCGAGGCGCGACGGACACTGGCACAGGCACGCACACTCGCCGAGGACGCTGTCCTGCAGGAAACGACAGTGGTCTACGATCCGCTCTGGCAGGTACGACTCCCGACGGATGCCCGCATCACGATGGCGGCGGACGTGCTGACACGACGATTTGCCGAGCGGTACCAAACACTACTCTCGACCGGTACGATCACACTGCAGGAGTATCGCACCGCGACCGGTGCCTACCAGGATTTTTTACTGTTTCTCGGGCTCTATCGGCTGGATCCGAGTCAGGGTGCAAAACAATCGGCGCTTGAAGCGTTTGAAAGGGCGCTTTCGACTGCGAGAAAAAAACCGGTAATCATCCCGCCAAAACCGGACTTCGTGCCGGACATGCCGGAGTCGACGACACAAAAACCGCAAATCAACACGGAATCGGAGCCCACCCAGACGCTCGGCGACGTATTTGATCTGTCGGGAGATATTCGTTTTGGTGTGAGAAACGATCACGTGCAAGCTCTGCAAGTCATTTTGAAAGCGTACGGATATTTTCCAAAAAATATTGAAACTACCGGATATTTCGGTACGATAACCCGGGACGCGCTCGCGTGATTTTCATCACAGGTGCTCGACATCGAAAATCCGTCCGGTCTTTTCACCGAGACAGTCCGGGAAACAATACGCAATCTCCGGTACGAACCGGAGCGCTTCACGCCCTAATGTATCTCTATCACCCGCATCACTATGGCAAACATCGACATCGCGCCCACGCGCACCATGCCAAATCTCATTCACACCCTCTCGCCCTATGCTGACCGGAAGCAGCGTATCGTCAATGCGATCGTAGAGATAAACACCCACTCGCTCAATAAGTACGAGCTCATCACCGAGACCGGTCATCTAAAGCTCGATCGCGTCGGATACTCGCCGATGGTGTACCCGTTTGTCTATGCGGCGATACCCGGCACGATCGACATGGACGGCGATCCGCTCGATATCGTCATCGCACATGTGTCAGAGCCCCTCATCCCGGGATCACTCGCGGATGCGCGCATTCTGGGTATCATGAAATTTGTCGACGATGGTGAGCAAGACGATAAAATCATCGCCGTCCTAAACGACGACAAGCGATGCGATCATATCAAAACGTACGAGGATTTAGGCGAGCATTTTCTGCGAGAGGCGAAATACTATTTCGAGCACTACAAAGACCTGAAAAAGCCCGGTACCGGGGTGGTCGAGGGATATTTC
>JANQGT010000036.1 GCA_028277205.1 Candidatus Altimarinota bacterium | reverse complement strand
CTCCGCCTGGATCCGCGTCCGATACTCTCTCTCCTTGATGATGCCCTCCCGATCGTAAATAATGCGACCGAAATGTGGCCCGGACGGGTCGAGGCCGGGATCATTTTTCCAAGCTGATCCGATCGCATAGCCCGAGAGAAAAGCCAGGTCCGACGATTTTTGAACCTCCCCGTGCGTTCGCAGAAAGTCACAGACTTCCCTCGCGAGCTCCGAGAATTTTCTGATCATCTTTTTCCTATATTCGTCGTCAGTCATAAAAGCTCCCATGTGATGCGGACTTTCTCCCCAGTCCGCGCTTGCCAGTATTTGATCGATTGTTTTTCGCTCCACTGGCGGACGGACATTTTCAAGCCGTCCACGTCGACAAGACGATCCTCAGCCCCCTCAAAGAGCTCGCAGAGCGGACTCTCAAGCATCGAGTCAACATCGTGATCGCTTAAACCTTTCCACTCCAGCTCATCACATGGATGAACAAAGTCCGGACGATCATCAGCGTCGTCGTGATAGTAATGATCGAGGACCTCCTCCATGTTCTCGAAATATCGATCGCCATCGATGTCGCAGAGAGGTCCGCCCTTGTATTCGACCAGAGTCATTTTTTTGTCGCGCTCGACAGAGCTGCAGGATCGGCATTTGAGATAATATTCGGGGAGCTCCTCGCCGCATTCGCATCGCCTGATTTTGCAGCATTCAGCGGCCTGCTCTTTGGCGCGTGACCCGAGGGAGAACAGTCGACACTCACCGCAAAACCAGATGTCCTGACCTTTAAACTCCCCATTTTCAGCCTGTGCGAACAGCTGGACAGGAGGTTTCGGATTCTCGACTCGTTTTTTCTTCATTTGCCCTCCCATGGAGCACCCCAATGAAAAGCCTTTGTGCAAATCCGATAGACTCCGGCCGTGGGGATGTCGACCGTGATCCCGTCGTGATGCGTGTATGGTCCGGCATCGAGATGAGTCTCCTCGCAGAATTGCGGCTTGAGGATCGCCTCGAGATGCCATTTGTCCAGATGCCGATCGACATAGAATCGATAGGCTGAGACGGCCGCAAACGAACCCATGACGACGAAATAAATGATCCGGAGAATCGTCCGCCCCGGCGTCCCCTCGAACTCAGCTCTGTGAGCCGCGTTTTTGTAGACCGGACGGCCTTGAGAGTTTCTGCCTGGAGGACCGTATGGGACATGACCCATCAAGGTTTTTCCTCAACGAGTGTCGCCGCTTCGACGTGAGCTCCATTGACCTCAACAAACGATCCGTCCCATTTTTCAACGACGAACCCCTCATGAGGGAGGCCGAAAATTTTCTTAGTCTTGATGATCCCTTTGACCGTCGAACCGCTGAGGATTTGAGGTTTGGGACCGACCTCATAATATAAATATCCTCCGTCCGAACCTGTAGGACCGACGATTTTTGAATACTGGTATTTTTTCACGACCGACTCCACTCAGGGAGAGGAAACTCGTCCATTTTGTCAGCGACAGATCGCAGATGCGCGGCCGTTTTCCCGAGGTCATTGAACTCACGTCGCAGGCGATGAACATCGTCCAGGTTTTTCGTGATGTCCAGTTTGTCGCCGACTCCTAGCTCCGCCGCGTTTTTTCTTTTGCCGACCAGAGCATTGAGCTCCTCGCCGCTCATCTCAACGAGAGCTCCCTGGACGCTGTTGTAGTAACCGCCTGATTTTGTGATCGCGATGATTTTCATCCATCCCTCCTAAAAAGGTGCAAAAAAGAACTCCCCCGACGGAGTCAAAGTCCATCGAGGGAGACCCCCGTCGTTTAACGAGTTGACGGGAACTCATCACACGTTGAGGCCTGTCGCGGCCTATGGTGTATCGATCAAAAAAACCAGCGGCGCAGCTTGGGACCGACCGCTGGCTTTGGACGCTTTTTAGGTTATGCCCGAAACCCCAAGACGATCACGCTCGCCTATCGAACTGCAACGCCCATTGTAGCCTGTGGGACAGACCGACTTTTGTTGAACATGGGAGAGAGACGATACTCTCCGCGTAGTGTCTGATCATGAGCCCTCTGATCCCAGGCGTCCGGCCGATACCTCAGCCGTCCTTTGTCAATTCAATCAAAAAAAACTCCCCGTCACTTTTGCATTCACACGGGGAGGGCGAGAGCCTTTCGGCGCCTCCCTCCAAACCCTATTGTCTGGAGCAGGATGAACCTCTCAAAACCTAGACCAGGAGTCAAACCCTATTGTCATTTATTTGACGCTATGGATTGGGGGCGCCATGGTTTCTCATATTGACCCCTGAAACGGCGTCTCCGATAGCTTGAGCGATCCCGGCCGAGTCAACGCGACCAGCGTCCTAAAATGATACCTATTCTTTGGTATCATTTCCGGCCATTTCCTCCTCGTCCATAGCCTTGAGAATGTCATCTAGCTCAGACCGGAGGGAGTTCTCGTCGTCCACTTTGTCCGGACGATACATTTTGAATCGAGCCATCATCGCGAACTTGACTGCCT
>JANQGT010000022.1 GCA_028277205.1 Candidatus Altimarinota bacterium | reverse complement strand
AAGCCATACAGGACGAACTCGGCATGGACGACCGCAAATCGGAAGAAACACAAAAAATCCTCGCAGCTATTAAAAAAGCGAAAATGCCCAAGCCCGTCGAAGCCGAAGCTCTCCGCGAACTCGACCGCATGTCAAAAATGCACCCAAGCTCGCCCGACCACTCGGTCATTCGCACATACCTCGACTGGGTCTGCGAACTACCCTGGTCAATACACACCGAAGACTGCGACTCGATAACGCGCTCACAACGGATACTCAACAAAGACCACTTCGGACTGCAAAAAGTCAAAAAAAGAATTCTCGAATTTCTCGCCGTCCGCCAGCTTAACCCATCCGGCAAAAGCCCCATCCTCTGCTTCGTAGGCCCGCCAGGCGTAGGAAAAACAAGCCTCGGAAAATCCATCGCACGCGCGATGAACAGAAAATTCGTCCGCATCTCACTCGGCGGCATCCGCGACGAAGCAGACGTCCGAGGCCACAGAAGAACATACATCGGCGCCCTCCCCGGACGCATCCTGCAGGAACTGCGCAAATGCGGCTCTAAAAATCCTGTCTTCATGCTCGACGAACTCGATAAAGTCGGCGCAGACTTCCGAGGCGACCCCGCATCAGCACTACTCGAAGTCCTCGACCCCGAACAGAACAACTCATTCACCGACCACTACCTCGACCAGCCCTTCGACCTGTCCAACATCATGTTCATCGGCACCGCCAACTACACCGAGCCCATCCCGCACGCACTCTACGACCGCATGGAAGTCATCGAGCTGCCCGGCTACACCGAGATCGAAAAACTCAACATCGCCCAAAAATACCTCGTCCCGCGCCAGCTAAAAGAGAACGGCCTCACCGACAAAAAACTCAAAATAAAAGAACCCGCCCTGCTCACCATCATCCGCTCATACACCGCCGAAGCAGGCGTAAGAAACCTCGAAAGAAACATCGCCTCCATCTGCCGCTTCGTCGCAACAAAAATAGCGAAAAAAGAAATCCGCAGCACGACTATCTCCAAGAATAAACTGCACGAAATT
>JANQGT010000015.1 GCA_028277205.1 Candidatus Altimarinota bacterium | reverse complement strand
CGAATGGTGATAAAATAATTTCATCGGGAATTATACTAAAGAGAGAGTGAAAAGCAATTTGATAGCTAGGAAAAGTTCAATAATTTTTGGGGTTTTTATAGTATGATTCTCTCGGACTGAAAAAAGTTTGAATATTCTTTGGGGTAGTGAATGACTGAAAATGGCTCGGGATGAGGGATTCGAACCCCCGAATGGCGGAGTCAAAGTCCGCTGCCTTACCGCTTGGCTAATCCCGAATATTGCCCCCAAGTATAAAAATTTTTTCAAAATTACAACTCGGATTATCACCTTTGCAGCAGAGATACGATGTGCGACTCGATGGTTTTCGCGGCGGATATATCATCCCGAGTCTCGAAATCCCCCGATGATGAAGCGAGTCGATCAATCGACATCGCGAGTGTGCGAGCGTCGAATGTACGCTCATCGAGAATTTCATGACCCTGCGTACAGTAGATCTCGGCGTTTTCCACCTGACCGCTCGTGATACGAAGCGGGATAATGCACATGCGAACCGCATACAGTGCCAGCTCCGACAGTGTCGTCGCGCTCGCGCGGGTGATGGCGATATCCGTGCGGGCATAGATATCAGCGAGTGTCTGAGGATCGACGAAATCGTATACGGTCACGTCGTATGCTTCGAATTGTGTGCGGTATTCGGCATTGAGCGTGCCGAGGATGATGGTCGTATCGTATCAAAAAAAAATCTCGGGCGCCTGTAAAAGCACTGAAAAAATCCGCGCAGAGCCCTGACTGCCGCAGATGACGAGGAGTCTCGGGCGTGCATCGTCCTCTCTCTGTACGCGTTCGCCGGTAAATCGATCGCAGAGAATCTGTCAGACGATCTCGGTTTTTTGCGGTGAAAAATATCCGCTCGCCGAAGAAAATCCGAGAAATATCCGCTCGGCGAATCGTCCGGCAATGCGATTCGCGAGACCGGGGACACTGTCAGACTCATGTAAAAAAACCGGTATACCGAGAAGCGCTCCCGCAAATATCGTCGGAAGTGAGACGTATCATCACTTTGAAAAGATGAGACAGGGACGCTCTCGCCAAAATATCCACATCACCTGAAATATACCCACGAGATTTTTGCATGGATCGACGAGTGTGCGTAAAGAGAAATATCGACGCAATTTCCCGGCGAAAATCGGCGAAAACGGGATGGAATTTTCAGCTGCGATGCGCTCCTCGATGCTGTGTTTTTCTCCCATCCATCGCCACCGCCAGCTCGGATGATGCGGCGAAAGACGAGCATGAAGGCTCGCAAGGGGAGTCGCATGTCCTCCCGTCCCGCCTCCAGCGAGGATGATGAGCGGACTATCGGATGGCATAGTGACCTGTGGGGGTACGGATAATGACGGTATCGAGCTCCAGCTCGGCGATACGCGCATGCAGCTCGGAGAGTGGGATACCGGTTTTTTCGACGAGGCGATCGAGGGTTTCGGGATTTTCAGAGAGTGTCATGAGGATGGGATCGCTGGTATCGACGGATTGATGCTTCGATGCTGGAGCTTCGACATTCGTCGAGTGCGCGCGACTTTCATCGAGCGCGCGCAAAAACGACTCGACGGAAGCGATCGCGGCGGCTTCGCCGGACTCCAGCAGTCCGTTTGTGCCCGTAGAGTTTTCCCGAAATATATCGCCCGGAACTGCATAGACGTCGCGCCCCAGATCGAGCGCGAGTCGCGCCGTGATGAGCGAGCCGGATTCTCTGGCTGCCTCAGGCACGATCGTCATGCACGACAGTGCTGCGATGAGCTCGTTTCGTATGGGAAAATGGTACGGCTTCGCGGAAGCACCGAGAGGAAACTGCGAGACGATACTGCCGCCCGATGCGATGATTTTTTCAAATAGTCCGCGATTTTCGGGCGGATAGGCGCGATCGACTCCTGTCCCGACGACGGCGATCGTGCGACCATTTGATCTCATGGCGAGATCATGTGCCAGTGTATCCACTCCGTAGGCGCCGCCGCTGAGGATGGTATACTCTCTGCGCACGAGCTCGGGTATGAGCGACGAGAGTACACGTCGGGCGTACTCCGTCGGCTTTCTCGTGCCGACGACGGCGACCGCATGCGAATGTTTCGGCAGTTCGCCTCCTCGCACAAAGAGGATTCCCGGCGGATTTGACAGGACTCTGAGGCTCTCTGGATAGGGAATATCACCCTCCTCGTCCCTGAGGGCGATACGGATGCCGAGTCGCTCTATCGTGGCGTCGTAGCGCTTGGGTGAAAAGTCTTTATGGGCTTCGAGGACTTTGGCGATTTTCTCATCGCCCATCATCGGCAGAGGAGAAAGTGTCCGGGACGAAAGCGATCTCCATGCAGTCTCCGCCTCTGTACCCACGAGGAGCGCATCCGCCTGCCGAGTCGTGAGCCCTACGGCTTCGAGGTATACACGATACCGATTCATAGACTATCGGGATATATGGGAAAATCGCTCGAAAAAACGATACAGGACGAGATCGACGGTATCACGCTCATCGAGGACGAGATGCCGGATCTTGAGGGCTTGTGTTGTCTTTGCGAGCATCGCCAGGCGTTCGTGTCGTATGATTTTCAGTTGTTTTGTCTTATCGACGCCGAGCCGCGAGAGAAATGTATCGCCCGCAGCCGTGGAGATATGATGAAATCCCGTGGATCCGATCGCCCCCCGCTCGAATGAATCGAGGATCGTCACCAGCACGATGTCGTTTTTTTCCGCCAGTATCCGGAGTCGCCGCGTATCGAGCGACTCGATCTCGTCCGACAGCAGAAATATGAGCGCATGTCGCGTCTGTCTGGAGGAGAGGTGTCGGAGTATCTCTGGCATGTTTCCGATACCGGACGGCTCGACATGGGCGATATGATCCAGCATGCGCATGCCCAGTATGCCGGGGGTCGCACCGCGCGCAGGCACCCGCCAGGGATGGACACCGGCATCGTATGCGATGATCGTATACGGATCATTGCTCTCGCGTGCAGCTGCCGAGAGCGTCGAGACGACGTCGTGTGCCGTATCGAGCTTGGTGCGGTCGGTACTGCCGAGGCGCATCGTGAGTCCCGTATCCACGCAAAAATATATGGGCATTGAGCGCTCTTCTCGAAAGAGCTTTATGTACGTATGTCCCGTACGGGCGGACGTCGACCAGTCGATGGCACGCACCTCGTCTCCGGGTGCGTACTCCCGCAGATCGCTAAATTCGATACCGTTTCCGTGGATGCTGCTGCGGTATCGACCCGATACGAGCCGGGCGAGCTCTCGCGAGGAAGCGAGAGAGAGATTTCGGAGGGGATTGCGAAAAGCCATGTATTTGCCAAATCCTTGAGAAAACGCATCGTTTGATAGCGACTCTCGTCACAGTATATGCAATCAGTGAGTATCGCAAATGTATTGCACCGTATCATGAGCGTCATTCGCGTTTCGTCTTGCGTTTCGTCTGCATTTTTCTATACTTGCCTTTCAGCTTCTTCTCGTTATGTTTTGGATTGCCTTTAGCATATACACGATATTTGCCGCGGGGGTGTGGATATTTTTTCTCATCGCGCGGATGCATACGTACCAGTTTCGCGGGTATTCGTTTCATATCGTTCCCGTCACGCGCGCGCTGTTTTTCGTGCTGCTCGCGCTCACGATTCTCGGTTACTTCTTTGTCATGAGTATCGAGGAAAATCCGCCTAGATCCACCGATACGGTCGAGGAGACGGTTCGGGGTCGCATCTACTAATTTTTTATCCATGAGACCGGAGGAGCGGGACATCTGGAGCTTTTTTCTCAAACACGCTGCCTCCTCCCGCCGGATCGTCCCATGGCGTCGGCTCGTCTGGATCGAGTCCGGAGTTTTCGCACAAAAGCGCGACCACTGCATCCGAGAGTACACTCCACTGCATACCGAGAGCCTGCGTGCAGGGTGATGGATATCGCGCATTCACGCCATTCGTACGCGCTCGGGACTCTACGCCGTGCATCCGGATACTGCGAATCCCGCACGGTTTCTCCCTCTTACAGTCGTGCGCTTTTTACTCGGTGTGTTGCCTGGGATATTCGGCTGTTGGATCCGATGACGATCGCTTTTCACCGTCATACACGAGTATCCGTCGCATTCTGGCTGTTTTCTGATAACTTGCTTTCACGCTCATGAAAATCGGTATAGTCGGTCTGCCGAACGTCGGTAAATCCACGCTCTTCAATGCGCTGACAAAGACCTATGCCGCCGATGCGGCAAATTTCCCCTTTTGCACGATCGATCCGAATATCGGACGGGTGAATGTCCGCGATGATCGTCTGGACCGACTCGCTCAGATCGCAAAGTCAGAACATGTCGTGCCTGCCGCCGTCGAATTCGTGGATATCGCCGGACTCGTGGAGGGCGCAAGCAAGGGTGAGGGTCGGGGAAATGCCTTTCTCGCGAATATCCGCGAAGTCGATGCGATCGTACAGGTGGTACGCGATTTTCACGATGCGGACGTGCATCACGTCGCAGGCTCGGTCGATGGCGCACGCGACCTCGAAATCATCAATACCGAGCTCATCCTCGCCGATCTGCAGACACTGGAGAGAAAGCTCGCAGACACGCAAAAACGCGCGAGATCGGCAGATACGGATGCGAAAAAACGACTGTCAGCATATGAGAAAATCCATGAAACGCTCGATACCGGAAAGCTCGCACGCGAGACAGATCTAAGCGAAGAAGAAAGACTGTCTGCAAAGGATCTTCATCTTTTGACCATGAAGCCATTTCTATACGCGGTAAATGTGGAGGAAAGCAGGCTGGATGAAGGCATAGCCGCACTGCGAGATCGTATCGGCGTGACTCGTCCCGATACTCCCGTACTGGCAGTCTCCGCAAAGCTCGAGGCGGACATGCTTGATTTTTCAGACGACGAGCGGACGGAGTATCTGGCGGATATCGGACTCTCCGAGAGTCCGACCGATGTGCTCATCCGTACGGCGTTTTCGACACTCGGGCTCACCTATTTTTTCACCGCCGGAGAAAAAGAGGCGCGTGCCTGGACGATACGCCGGGGCATCCGGGCTGCCGAGGCGGCGGGCGTCATCCACACCGATTTTGAAAAAAAATTTATAAAAGCAGAGGTCGTCTCGGTCGCGGATTTTCTGGCGTGCGGTGGATGGATAGGAGCGCGCGAAGCGGGAAAAGTCCGCCTGGAATGACGAGACGGCGTACTCGGTGATGAGGACGTGGTATATTTTAAGATCGGATCGTAGATTCGCATAGCGAGCATGCACGCCATACAAAGCGATATTTGCAAAGAATTTTCCCCTATGGATTGCCTGTATCCGATCGCGCGACAATGCTCATGATAGTCCGAGACGGACAAATTCTTTCTTTTTGTGAATTTTTTCGTATCATCGACACCATGGAAACTCTCTCCCGCGGCAATATCCTCGTCTGCTATTCCTCGTCGGTTTTCGATCGAGAAGAGGGATTGCGCGCATTTTTGGATGGTCCGGTGCTCGGAGCGTACGAGGCTCGCGGCGAGCGTATGATCGTGGTACTCGGCGGAGACGGCACGATGCTGCGGGCGATCCATGAGCATCATCACCTCGGTCTTCCGTTTCTGGGGGTCGACTACGGACGAAAATGATACCTGCTGCAAAATCCGAAAACGCTCCATGCAGATACGACATTTGAGTCTCTATCATACCCCCTCCTCGATAATACCCTACTCATCGACGACCAGACGCACCACTACATTTCTTTCAATGACTCCTTTGTCCGTACCACGACGTCGAGCATTCACGACTTTCGGGTGTCGCTCGGCGACGTATCGCTCGATCTGCGGGGTGATGGATTTTTGGTAGCGACGCCCGCCGGCTCTACCGCGTACGCCCGATCCGCCGGTGCGAGCGTCATTCCCCATATCGCGCCGCTTTTTTCATTTGTACCGCTGCATCCGTTTGAGCCGATCTGTCAGTCATCCATACTCTACTGCGACGGCTGTACGCTCGCCATAGAGGGATCCAGGCGATCAGGAAGTCGTATTTCGATTTTTACCGATTCGCGGCTGGTGGCAGGCGAGATCGAGGGTGCATTCACCCTGACGATCAAAAAATCGACTGAGACGGTCACACTCCTCGTCCCATCCGACTGCATTCCCTCATGGCGTGAAAAAATCTACATCGAGCAGGGATTTTCCCCGCGCTCTTCCGATCACTAAATTTTCCCATCCATGAAACTCTACAATACCGCAACTCGTACCAAAGAAGATTTCACCCCAAAAGATCCGAAGCGCGTACGCGCCTATATCTGCGGACCGACCGTGTACAACTATGCGCAAATCGGTAATCTGAAAACCTATGTTACCGAAGATGTCATCCTTCGCGCACTGCGATTTCTGGGATATGGGACGTACGTCGTCATGAATATCACGGACATAGAGGATAAAATCATCCGCGAGAGCAAAAAAGCAGGGGAGTCACGTCATGAATTTACCGAGAAATTCCTGCAGGCATTTCTGGAGGATGTCGATCATCTCGGTATCGAGCGTCCCGATCATATCGTCCGCATCACCGACTATATCGATGAAATGCGTATCATGATCCAGTCATTGCTCGACTCGGGACATGCGTACCTCGCAGACGGCAGCATCTACTATCGCATCGCGAATTTTTCCGACTATGGAAAATTTGCCTGCCTCAATCCGGAGCACATGCATGCGGGCGTGCGAGTTCACGCCGACGAGTATGAAAAAGAATCCATAGGAGACTTCGCTCTCTGGAAATGATATGAGCCCGAAGAGGATGGCGACAATGTCTGGCACCTCGAGTTTACGATAGACGGCAAGACTGTCTCGGTGCCGGGACGACCAGGCTGGCATATAGAGTGCTCCGCGGTCAATGAGCATTTTTTCGAGAGTGAAATCGATATTCATTTCGGTGGAGTTGATCTGGTATTTCCCCATCACCAAAATGAAATCGCACAGACAGAGGCGTATACGGGAAAACAATTCGCGCGATACTGGATACATAGTGCCCATCTGCTCGTAGATGGCAAAAAAATGTCGAAATCCGCTGGAAATTTCTACACGCTGCGCGATTTGTTTGCAAAGCTCGCCGACGTCGGCGAGCGAAATATCTGCCGGGCGTTTCGGCTCATGGTCATAGAGACGCGCTACCGCGAGCCGTTCAATTTCACATTTGACCGTGTGCGCGCCAGTGTCTCGACGCTCTCGGGATTTGACGAGGCGGTACGACGACTCGGTGCCTATACTCCTGAGACAGAGGGCGTACGCTCGGAATTTCGCGATGCGGTGCAGGACGCGATGGGGCGATTTGTCGCGACACTGGAGGATGATATCGCCACTCCCGAGGCGCTCTCGGTCGTCCATGAGTTTGTCCGATTTTTGAATGTGGAAATCGACGCCCGGAGACTTCAGTCCGGAGAAAAGCGTGCTGTGCTTGATTTTCTGCGCTCGGTCGATGCTGTCTTTGGTATATTCGATTTTTCTCTTTTGGATGCTGTAGAGATCCCCGAGGAGATCCTCGATCTTGCGAGGCGGCGCGATAGCGCACGAGGCGAAAAAGACTTCGCGCGATCGGATGCCCTGCGCGATGAAATCACCGCACGCGGCTACCGGGTCATCGACGATCGATCGGGGACGCGCGTCGAGCCGATTTAGGCGATAGCGGGACGCTCCGATATGGGGATAAACAGTCCGAACACCGTCCAATTTTTGAGGTTTTTCAGACGATTGAATCGGGCGATGAGCGTCTCTATCATACGAAGCTCTCGCTCGATGGACTGCTCATAGAGCACGAGCGAATTTCGAAATGCCAGAAAATCACCGTCCCGTTGGAGATCCGGAATACGTGTCGTGAATTTCAGTAAAAATCGGATCTCCTCGGTCAAACGGGCGTTTGATTCGAGAATGGCGTAGAGGTCGTCTGTCTCCAGCATGATGGCGCGTTCGTATACCGAGAGTACCGCCTCAAATGCCTGCGGGACGTCCGAGTAGCGCCGGATACTCTCGATGAGTGCAGGAATCTTATTGATCTTTTGATCAAAAAAGTCGAGCACCTGACGCTCATGAATCGAAAGCGCGCTCGCAATCAAAAACATTTTTATGAGGACAAACACGAGAAACAGCAGTATGAGCGCGAGGATCGCGAGACCAAAACCGACAAAAATATCCATACAGTATGGCAAAAAGAGCAAGCCTGACTATACTACCCAGGAAACACCATTTGCCAAATTCCACCGTGAAACGCCACGAGATCATCTTTACCGCGCTGCGCCCCCCGATCGATTTCGGTCTCGTATACATGGCGTTTTTCGTGGCGTCGGAGCTGCGGTCGTTTCGCTTTTTCGAGGCGACGTTTGGCATTCCTCCGCAGTCGATTCCCCCGGATGCGCTTGCGTGGTTTGCACTCGCGGGTGCGGTCGTGTATTTGCTTGTCGCGATTTTTTCCGGGCGATACGCGGTGCGTCCGCTGGATGCGCGCGAGGAGGGGACGATGCGCTCGATATCTGCTGCGTTTTACGCGTTTTTATTTTTCGTGGCGCTCGTATATCTCGGCAATGGCTATGTCTACACGACGGAGATTCCCCGTCTCATCATCCTCATGGCGTTTGTGCTGTCATGGATCGGCATCGAGATGACTCGGCTGATCCTGGAGATACTGCATCGACATTTGCTCTTACGCGGTTGGCTTTCGCCTCGAAATTTTTTGCTGCTTTTGTCCCGGGATGAGCCCGGTATTCTGGAGGTGCTTGAGAGCCTGGAGCACGCTCACATCGTCTGATATGCAAATGAATGCGAAATTTCCGAGGTCGATCTGTCGTATGTCGGCGGTGCCGAGTCCGTGATCCATCTGCTGAAAACCGGGCAGATCGACGATATCGTCGTCGTGCATACCGGTTTTTCCCGAGAGGAGGTGCATACAGTCTTTGAGTATTCCCGGATTTACGGTGTGGCGTACCGGTACGCCACAAATCTTTTCGAGGCGGAAAAATCAAATACCGAGCTGACATTTCTCGGAAAGCATCCATTCATGGAAATCCAAAGTATCGGTATGCGTCCGTGGGAACGCATTGTCAAGCGTCTTTTTGACATCGTGGGAAGTATCGTCTGACTCATCGTATTCGCCCTGCCCATGCTCGTCATCGCCCTAGTGATCAAGCGTGAAGAGCCAAATGCTCCCGCTATCTATACAAATCGGCGCGTGGGAAAAAACGGTCGGGAGTTTTTTTTGTATAAATTTCGCTATATCCGCTGGGAATACTGCGTAAAAGATGCGTACGGTGTCAAGCCCGAAGAGGATGCCGGACTGCAGTATGAAAAAGAGCTGATCGCCAAGCAATCCAAACGCCCCGGTGCAGTGTACAAAGTGAAAGACGACCCGAGAAAAACCCGGGTTGGCGCCTTTATCGAGCGATACTCGCTGGACGAGCTGCCGCAATTTTGGAATGTGCTTCGGGGTGATATGAGCCTCGTCGGACCGCGTCCGCACCAGCCCCGCGAAGTGGAGCAATATACGGAGCCACAACGCCGGGTTTTTACTTTCAAACCCGGTATCACGGGCATGGCGCAGATCCACGGACGCGACGACAATTCCTTTGACGAAGAGGCGCGCCTCGACATTTACTACATAGAAAACTGGACGATGTACCTCGATATAAAAATTCTTTTACGGACATTCGGGGTTGTCTTTCATCGAAAGGGGATATAATGACCGCATCCTAAAATCATGCTTATGACCCGGTTTTTCATACTCGTGCTCACCACGATCATCACACTGTCGACACTGCTCTCCCCGGTATCCGCCATCACTATCCGGGATCAGGAGGTGGTAGACCGGGTCGTAGAGCTCATCCGCGAAAAAACAGACCGGTACGGCGACCGCTATCGCCGGCATGCCGTGGAGTCGCTCCAGCATCTCGCCCGGAAATATCCGGATCACTCGCGCGTGCAGACGGTCGTGCCGCGCATTATTTTCTTTGTGCAAAATCCTCTCGCGACCGAGTATCCGGCAGGCGCCGGTCGTCCGGATTTTGATGATGAGGATACTGTCGATGATAGTACCACTGACGATGCGAATGACGAGGTCGATGCGAAAAACACCGACTCCGAAGAGGACACCGCAGATGAGGGATCCGAGGATGATGAGGCGGATACACCGCAGACAGACGATGAGACTCCAGAAGACGAAAATGTCTCCGAGACAGGGGAGTGCGGACGCGGACTCGTCGGCTCGGGTGATGAGTGTATGCGCTCGGATCCGATCGTGATCACCGTTCCCGATGAGACTCGGAGTCTTTCCTTTTGAGAGCAGGATCTCTATCAGTTTTCTCTGCGATCGAGCGAGGGATATGCATCGCTTCGGCGGATCGTCATAGAGATTTCCGGGACGATCTGAGGAAAACCGCTCGACACCGCAAACTATGACGCACTCGGCGATGCGACCGAATTTTCAAATGTATTTTACAATGCGGATGATTCGACCCGGGAAATTTCCCGGTTTCGACTGCGTGTGAATGGACTGGACGCCGACGCCGCAAACGGACTCCGGTATTTTGCAGTCGAATCCCGGGGGCGACTCTTTCTCGTCATAGATATTTCCCGGCGGATCATCCTCGATTCCTCCAGTACCAATTTTCTCCTCGAGGCTGAAATTGACTCGGTCTCAGGTGGGGATTCGCTGACATTTGGCATCCCGGCACTATCGACCACACATCGCACCGGGATGCCCGACGAGGCGTGAGGGACAGTCTCCGACCAGAGTCCGGGACATGCCGGTATCGTCTGGTCCGGGCAGGAGGCGGGAGATCACTCTGATAACTCGGCGGACTACTTCGGAGATTTTCGATTTCCAGAGCAGTCCGCGGGATATATCGGCGAGCCTCGGACATTTTCCGCCCGCTAATCTTTTTTTTCATGCGACGCGTTTGCATCTTCTTTTTGCTCATAGTCTCGGTATTCTCGGGCATACTCGCATCCGCGTCGGAGGATACTCGCCTCTTTGATACGACAGTCCAGCGAATCGAGGAGATCATGGCGGAGCAGGGCGTATCGGTAGAGACGATGATCGTGGCGCTCGCGCGCCTGCATGCTACGATGGAGGACACACGAAAAAAAGCGGTGCTCGCGCAGCTGATCGGGCATTTTTCTGATCCTCGGGCACGTGAGGAGTGGGCGCTGGATAGAGACTACAATACACGCATCCCAATCGACGAGACGAGCAAAGATGACGAGTCCGCATCCCGGTCGGCGTCGGACGCCTCCATCTCGAGTGTCTCGGTATCGGGCAATCGTCCCACACCTCCCGACTGTGATGCAAAAGAACACGCGCAATACCAGTGATCAAGCTGGTCGTGCATACCGGATGAGCGCGAGTGCACGCTGTCAGATGAAAAAAACTGAATGCAAACCTGGGCGGACGATGGCTGGTCAGCATGCGAGTACGTCCCGACGAAAATGCCGGGATGCAAATCAGATGACATCATCATAGCCGATATCGTATGGGCATCGTGCGATATCGAGGACCTGCATGAGAGAGATTCTTCACTCGAGCATATTTGCCCTGCAGACTATCGAGTACCGACCGCCCTCGAATGGGAGCGCTCGCTCGAGATTGATCGCGAACCCTTTGAATACGAGTACGATATTTTGGACTCGATCTCGCATGAGGAGGAATGGCGAATATTTCAGCGGCTTTTTATCCGTCTGGATCTGCAGTATGCAGGGGGTGACTATCGCGGAGTCGTCGCTCCCGACTATCCGCCAAAGGATAAAACTCCGTCGCGCTCTGAAAAAAATATTCCCGACTCTCTGCGCTATGATGATCGATTTGCGTACTACTATGCCTCGGACGGGTATGTCCGATTTACCAGATACTATGATCTGGACAATGCGAGCCGGATCCGCACAGGCTATACCGATGAAAATACAGCGCTATCCGTCCGCTGCATACGAGATGTCTCGGAGTAGTTTTTCACGTGAAAAATCATGGGAATCGGAGACTATACACCGCCTCGTCACCCGCCAAAACCCCTCTCGAAAAAACAGCTCCGAGAGCTGGAAAAGCGCTATGCGCAAGCAAGTAAAAATCTCAAACCTCTCCGAGAGCGGGAAAAACTGGAGCAGTCTCAGGCAAAAAAATCCGCAGACGACGACATGGATACAGAGCTTTTTGTATAGGCTGCATTTGCTTTTTCTCCCTTTGCGCGTACAATTTTTGCTCCACTCCTCCAAAGCGTATGTACACCGTCACGAGAAATGACGCCGCTCTCGAGCTCAATGTCTCTGTGAGGACGATCGACCGGTATGTCCGTCTCGGAAAAATCCGGATGAAAAAAGAGGGGAAGATCATCTATCTGCATAAAAACGATATCGATCGTATGAAACACGGAGGCATCCAAGAAGAAGTCACGATCGTCTCAAAGCCTCGTCCCGCAGAGTCCGACATGACACTGCGAACCCTCCAGGAGGCGCGGTATCAGAGCCTCTACGAGGAGGCAAAGACGCAGCTCGCCAAAAAAGACGAAACGCTCAAAGAACTCGCGTATCAAATCGGAAAGCTCGAAAGTCGGCTGCAGGAGTCCATCCCGATCGCCGAGCACAAAAAAACGGCATATCTGCTCGAAAGCTCGAAGACTCGAATAGAGGAGGAGACAAAGCAACTGCGTACGCACATCGTCTCGCTGGAGCGTCTCGCGTCGTCTGACAGAGTGCTCAATCTCGCACTCGTTTTCGTGATGACACTACTGCTTGCAGCGCTCGCGACGGTTTGGTTTTTCACTCTATAATATGATCATCCATGGATATCGACTCGGCTCGGACATATTTTCAAAATCCAAAGCGTATCCTCGTAAAGCTCTCGGGCGAGGCGCTCCAGGGATCGAAAGGATACGGTATCGACTCGGCGTTTCTGGAAAAGCTGGTATGAGACATTTTGGTACTGAGGCAGCGGGAGATAGAGCTCGTCATCGTCATCGGCGGGGGAAATATCTTTCGGGGAGTGTCGGACGCCGCGAAATGATTTACGCGGGAAAATGCCGATTTTCTCTGAATGCTCGCGACGATGATGAATGGTATCGCATTCGCGGACGCTCTCGGGGCGCAGTGATGTCCCGTACAGATCTTTTCGGCACTCGAAGTCGAGCATATGCTCGATCCGTTTGTCCGGACGCACGCGCTGGAGTCTCTCTCGTCTGGTCGGGTCGTCATCACCGTGGGGGGCATCGGTCATGCGTATTACACGACTGATTCGACCGCAGTATTGCGAGCGCTGGAGCTCGACTGCGACTACGCCGTCAAGGCGACGACCGTCGACGGTGTATACGATAAAGATCCGAAAAAGCATCCCGACGCCATCCGATACGAGACGATCACTCTCGATGAGACGCTCTCGCGAGGACTGCGCGTCATGGATGGCACCGCCATTGCCCTCGCGAAAGAGGAGCAACTCCCGCTCTTTGTCTGTGATATCGGCGATATCCGTCATATCGGAGACTCTGGGATGCGCGGCACCTATGTGACTGTTTCCTAACCCCTTTTCTTATGAAACGGATTGCACTGTTTCTCGCACTGGTCTTCGGACTTTTTGCGCTCTCGGGATGCGAGGAGTGGTTTGATTTTACCTCCACGACCGACACGGATATCGACGTCGATACCGATACCGGAGCAGGAGATGATTCCTCATCCACCGGGGACGGATCTTCGTCGACGGGAGACGTCCTGGTCGAGATCGACGATGACGACTCCGAGACAAATACCGGAGAGACTTCTGCAGACGGGACGGACGAAACATCGAATCCCGATATCAATGAAGAAGTCGACGACGTCATCCGCGACATAGAAACGATATTTGAGGATTTTGCCGAGGAGTAGTATATGTACGATATCGAGATCGGCTCGCGGCTGCTTTCCGACACCCCGGAGCGGGTGGACGATTTTCGTGCATACTGCGAGCGCTCTCATCGCTATCGCGCGTCCGATGATACTCGGACATTCGCTTTGGAAAAAGCATACTGGAGTCTCCATGGCGCCCTGGAATTTCAGGCGTCCGAGGACGACAGTCGTCAGCGCATCGTTGATCTTGAGATGCATTTGCTTGCGGTACTCTCACGCATGGAGGCGTATGGCGTAGCATTTGATCGAGGTAAATTACGACAAATCGGCTCGGAGATTCGGGAGCGCGTCAGGACGCTTGAGACTGAAATTTTCGAGCTGGTCGGCGAACAATTTAATATCAATAGTACAAAACAACTACAGCATATCCTCTACGATCGGCTGGGATTTCCGGCATCCAAAAAGACCAAGACCGGACGCTCCGTCGATACCGAGGTACTATCCGAGCTATCCAAACACTATGCGGTGGTCGGTCTCATCCTGGAGCATCGGACACTGCGAAAACTGCTCACGACCTATGTCGAGGGACTGGATAAAAGCGTCAATCCGAAAACAACCCGGATCCATACGACGTATCGCCAGCTCGGAGCGGCGACGGGACGCATGTCGAGCGAATCACCGAATCTCCAAAATATCCCGGCATGAGACGAGCTGTCCGACCGGATAAAATCCTGTTTCATCGCATCAGGGCACGATCGGCGAATCATGGTCGCCGACTATTCGCAGGTAGAGCTTCGTCTGCTCGCAAATCTGAGCGAGGACGAGGCGCTCTGTCGGGCATTTGAGGGGGGAGAGGATATTCACATGCGGACTGCAAAACTCCTGTTTTGAGAGCATATCACGATCACACCGGATATGCGTCGCATGGCAAAGGGTGTCAATTTCGGCGTGATCTACGGCATCACGGGCTACGGTCTTTCGAAGATGACGGGGACGACTCCCGCCGAGGCATCCCGATCCATCGAGACATTTTACGCGCGGTATCCGAGAGTTCGCGAGTACTATGATGCACTCCTGGAAAATGCTCGACGTACCGGATATGTCGCGACGGTGTTTGGTCGCAGACGCTATCTGCCGACCATAAGGGACGCCAATCGGATGATCCGGGAGCGCACCGAGCGCGAAGCCATCAACATGCCCATCCAGGGATCGAATGCCGATATCATCAAATATGCAATGGTGGAGCTTTCATCGCAATTTCACGAGCATGGTATCGATGCGCGCATGATCATGCAGGTGCATGACGAGCTCGTGTTTGACGTCGCATCTCAGGCAGTAGAGCGCACCGCAGTGATCGTCCGCGATGTCATGGAGGGCGTCTATCGCGCTCGCATCCCGCTGATCGTGGAGATCGGCATCGGAGAGGACTGGCATGCGGCGAAAGCCTAGGGCATTGCGTATGAAGGATTTCTTCGTATACTTTTTCTTTTCCGAGGGGCGCGGGCATTTTCGCTCGCACGATCATACTGTATCGAAATCTCCTGCCAATATGCCATATAAACGCCAACGGGTCGAGGAAACGCTTCGGGACTTTTTCGCCGAGTCTATCTTTCAGTGGCTTTCGTATCAGCGGGAGGGCGAGAGTCACTACGGTATCGTCAGTGTCACGGAGGTGATACTGTCCCGGGACAGGAGCGCCGCCCACGTCTGCGTGCGCGCCTCAGAGCATGAGAGAGAGCTTCTTCTCGCCTTGCGTTCGCAGGAAAAATCATTTCGCACGAAGCTGGCGCAGACGCTGTCCATGCGAAGTGTGCCCGAGATTCGTTTCGTCTGTGCCTCCGCACCCAGTGACAGCGAGACGGATATCCTGGTATTGCTCGATGCGGCTCGCACCGAATATGACGCTCACAGCCATGATATTTCGGAAAATCGCTAGCTGGTGGGGTCGTCGCGTATCTCGATCATGATCATGATCGAGACGTCGTCCCGATGTCGCCCCCGATCGACGGCGTCTGTTTTTCGTCTCATCCACCGGAAAAAAGCGCTATGATCGTATGTCGTCCCGGCTGCGGCTTTCCCGGTTTTCCACGCTGTTTTCCCGGATCGATCGGGGTATTCCGTCGCTCGGGCTGGCACTCGCGTGAGTCGGTCTCGTACTGCTTTTCGCCTCGGCGTATCTCGTTTTTTTCTCCTCGTACTTTCGCATAGCCGCCTCACAGGTGATCGTCGAGCGGGTTGATACGTTTTCTGATATCAATATCGCCTACAAATCCCTGGAGGATCTCTATGGTACACTGATATTCATGCTCGATACCGATGATATCGCGATGCGAATCCGCGATCTGCAGCCAAATATCGAGAGCGCCGAGGTTTCCCGACTGTACCCGGACGGCGCGAAAATCGTACTCGCCTCGAGCGAGCCGGCATTTCGCACGTATGTGCCCCAGGAGGATCGGACGTACGTCATCACAGAAAATGGCGTACTGATCGCGGAGACCGAGCCAAATATCGCACTTTCATCATTTGAGATTATCGATCCCGAGTTTTTCGAGACAGGATTTTTCGATCATCGACGGATGGTGGACGCCGAGACGATGAGGACGATCGTCTTGCTTTCAGCGGCGCTCTCCGAGCGATTTTCCGATTTTCCCGCGGGACTGTATCGCTATTTTCCCGACGAGCGAGAGGTACACGTATTTCTGGAAAGCGGGACGGTGCTCATATTCGAGATTCATTCCTCGATCGAGCGTCAGCTGTCAGTCCTGCGATTTTTGCGCGATGCCCGCCGATCGGTGCTCGCCGACGGGACGACGATCTACGTCGATCTTCGCAATCTCAATAAACTCTTTCTCTGCCGAGAAAAACCGGTCTGTCAGGGCAATCTGGTGCGTATCTACGGAGAGGTGTATGCGGACTTGTAATTTTTCGCTTTTTTCTCACAATATCACTGTTTCATAATCATATCACGATAGAGCGATGGCATACGAATACTACGAAGTTTTGGGGATATCCCGAACAGCGTCCGACGAAGAAATCAAAAAAGCGTATCGAAAACGCGCCATGGAGTGCCACCCGGACCGGCACGGCGGCGACACGGAAAAGGAGCGCGAATTCAAGCAAATAAACGAAGCATACGCGACACTCTCGGATCCCGCGAAGCGACGGCGCTATGATCGGCACGGCACTCCGCCGGATGCCGCCTCCGCGGGCGCCGGGGGATTTCATGCGGATTTTGACTTTTCAGATATTTTCGATTCGTTTTTCGGATGAGGGTTTTCACGATGAGGATCGCGCTCTCAGACCAGAGGAGGCGATCGCGAAGTCCATACTCGCATTTCATTTACCCAGAGTATATCGGGAGTATCGCAGACCATTTCCTATCGTAGAAAAGTCGTCTGCAAAGCATGCGACGGTACAGGCGCGAAAAACTGAGAAATGCATACCTGTCCAGAGTGTCATGGCGCGGGGTGAGTGCGTCGGCGGATGCAGAGTATATTTGGTGTGGTGGATCGGGTCGTGGAGTGTCCGCGCTGTCACGGTGCGGGAAAAATCCCAAAAGAGGTATGCGATGCGTGTCAGGGACAGGGCGTACAAGATGAGAATGCACAAAAGAGCGTGGATATCCCCGCCGGTATCGATACCGGTATGAGTATGAAAATCTCTGGCGAGGGCGATCAGATGCCGGGATGAAGACCCGGGGATCTCTACGTCCATGTCGATGTCGAGAGTCCGCCGGACGGCATGCGGCGAGACGATGTCAATCTACGCTATACACTGGCACTCGATCCGGTCGAGCTCGTCCTCGGTGTCGAAAAGACCGTCAAGATACCGGTGATCGGAGAACGCACGATCGATATCGGCGCAGGGACTCCCATCGGGAAAGTGCTGCGATTTATCGGAGACGGTGTGCCGCATATCGGCTATGATCGGCGGGGTGATCTCTTTGTGGAGATATCGGTAAAAATCCCTGCAAAGCTCTCGAAAAAAGAGCGCGAGCTCTATGAATCACTGGCAAAAGAGTGAAAGATACCGGTACGAAAACCGGGCATGTTTTCGCAGCTGTTCGAGGCATAGTCGATTTTGCATTTTCATACTTGCTTCGTATAATCGTTTTTTCACCATTCGCAGCTTCATGAGCCAGGAAAATACCACTATCACCGCATACAGCGATCTCGTCAATGTCTCGTCCTTTTGAAAGAAAAAAGAGGAATTCAGTGAAGAGCGGGGTCCTGTTTCGTTTTACTGTCGGGACTGTCGCGAGCTCGTAGAGGTGGATCAGCCAGATCCCAAAAAGCAGCGATTTGTCTGTCGCAAGTGCTCCGGAGAAAATATCACCGTCGGCACCGAGGCGGGACTCAAAAATTTTTATGATCGTTCACGACACTTCTAATCATATCCCTCATGAATGAAAATCCCCGAAAGGAAGCACTGTCATCGGCACTCTCCCGTATCGAAAAACAGTTTGGCACCGGATCCATCATGCGACTCGGAGATCGTCCGCCCGTCGATATCGAGACATTTGGCAGTGGTAGTATCGCCATCGACGAAGCACTCTGAGGCGGATACGCGCGCGGGCGGATCGTAGAGATCTATGGACCCGAGTCATCGGGAAAGACGACACTGGCACTGCACGCCATCGCCGAGGTGCAAAAAAGCGGCGGTACGGCGGCGTTTATCGATGCGGAGCATGCATTTGATCCGTCATACGCGAAAAAAATCGGCGTCGACACGGAAAATCTCGTCGTCTCACAGCCCGACTACGGCGAGCAAGCGCTCGAGATCGCGGACGCGCTCGTGCGCTCGGGAGCGGTCGACATCGTGGTCATAGACTCCGTAGCGGCGCTGGTACCGAAAGCCGAAATCGAGGGGAATATGGGCGACTCTTTCATGGGGATGCACGCGCGCCTCATGAGCCAGGCACTCAGGAAAATCACGGGCGTGATATCAAAATCGGGCGTTTCAGTGATTTTTATCAATCAGATTCGCATGAAAATCGGAATCATGTTTGGCAATCCCGAGACTACGACGGGAGGAAACGCACTAAAATTTTACGCCTCGCAGCGCATCGAGATACGCCGAAAAGAAAAAATCGAAACCGGTGCGGGCGACACGAAACAAGCGATGGGAAACCGCGTACGTGTCAAAGTGGTGAAAAACAAAGTCGCACCCCCATTTCGCGAGACGGAGGTGGATATCCTCTTCGCACGCTGAATCTCGCGAGAGGGAGAGATCCTCGATATCGGTGTCGCACGCGATATCGTCAAAAAATCCGGCGCATTTTATGCCTACGGCGAGACAAAGCTCTGACAGGGAAAGGAAAACGCACGACAATTTTTGATAGACGATCCAGAGCTCGCCGGGGAAATCGAGACGGCGGTACGCGAAGCGAAGCCCGCCACATAGATTTGATTTTTTAGAAAAATCGGAGTAAGATGGAAAAAATCTTACAATCCTTTATGGGTGCGCAGACACAGGGGAGTGCATCTCCCGAGAACATTTCCGAAGATACCGTAATTGCGGAGGATGTGGGTATGCGCATTGGCGGTACGACCATCATCATGGGGGCGCTCGGTCAGGCGATAGGATGAATTCTCTGAGTGAGAAGTCTCGCCGAGGAAAGTGCTGAACTGCGAACACTGAGACGGAGCGTGCACCGGGGCATGCGACAAGTCGTCGCAAACGACAATCCCGCACCGACTGGAGATACGAATTCTAAAAGTCCGGAAAGTATCGTGTCATCAGAGATACAGGCTATCCATGCTTCACCATTCGAGATTAGTCCCTGGGCGCCCAATGATATTGAGATGGACGATTTGCCTATTGATTCCGGCTTTTCCATGAGTCCGCTGGATGCTTCTGATGCTTTAGATTCGGGACAATTGCTATCGGGGACACCAGTCTCAGCGAATACGAATACTGCTCCCGTCGCGAATGAAAATCTCGATGGTCAGCCGCCTCAGCCCGCCGGCGATAGTGAAATTCGAAAAATCCGCGCATAGCTATCGGGCACTCCACTCCTGCAGTCGCGCACTGATAAATGCTGAAAATCGGGACTGAAATACCGTTTTATCAAATTGCTCTGCATGCGCGCGTATCGCCTCGCGATCAAATTGTTTTGTCTCAAACTGCGCGATGGCATCGTGTAGCGCTGTGCTCTCCTGCGTCGCAAAAAGCATACCGTGTGTGCCGTCCTCCACGGTCTCCAGCACACCGCCGCGAGCATAGGCGATGACGGGTGTTCCGGATGCCATCGCCTCTATCGGTGTGAGTCCAAAATCTTCTTCCTGTGGCATGAGATAGGCACGTGCATGCGCGTAGAGTCGGGCGATTTCACTGCGATCCGCACCGACGATCCACTCCACATTGTCGGGTGATTTTTTCTGTAGCTGTCGCATATGCGGATTTTCGACGCTTGTTGCGATTTTCAGGCACCTTTGCGGCAGAGTCCGAAATGTCTCAGTCAAAATATCAAATCGCTTGTAGGGGATGACGCGTCCGACCGCGAGATAAAAATCCTCTTTTTCCGCATCATGGACAAACTGATCCGTATCAATACCCGGATGGATGACACTGCTGTCGCGACGATAGTATTTTTCGATGCGTTTTGCCGTATTCGCGCTGTTTGCCACGAAAAAATCCGGGCGCATCCCCGCAAGCGCATCCCACTGTCGCAGGGTGTGAATGAGTGGACCCATGACGAGATTTGCCATGCCATCGAGCGAACCAAACTCCATGTGCTGGCGATACTCATGAAACTGGCTCCAGTAGTATCGCGGCGGCGTATGACAGTAGCAGATGTGCAGCGTCTCGGGACGGGTGATGACGCCCTTTGCCTCAGCGGATGCGGAGGAGATGACGAGATCGTAGCTGGAGAGATCAAACGACTCAAACGCATAAGGACGCAGTACTCCGGCGATTTTCGGACGTGCAGCGAGAAATGGGATCTTTGCTATGAAGCTCTCAAAGCACCGATGATCCCTGAGAAACGTGAATCTCCGGGGGAAAATGACCGATGCATACACATCCGCCTGAGGAAAAATCTCGAGGATATGCTCGATGACGAGCTCGGCGCCGCCGCGATCACAGAGCCAGTCGGCGACGAGAGCGACGCGCAAATGTCCAAAGTCCATATTGGCGAGAGGCGGGATATGCGTATACTCGCCATACTATTCGCTTTTTCGCAAAATGCCACGAAAAATCCTCATCGTCCACGATATGTTTCTCTATCGGGGCGGGGGGGAGCGCCTGATGCTCCTGATGGCGCGGGCACTCGGTGCCGATGTTCTCGCGGGATTTTACGATGCGGGGTGCTACGATCCGGGGGATTTCGGCATTGATAGGTCTCGCATTCGCACTCTCGTCGATGCTCCGCCGCGCTCGTCCTCTCTGCGAAAACTCCTGCTCTCGTACCTGTTTCGCACTCGGACGAGGCGTGTGTTTGCCGACTACGATACGATTATTTTCAGCGGTGACTGTCTGTCCGCCGTCTCGTGCGTGCCGGCGAATGCTCGGGCACTGTATTACTGCCATACGCCGCCGCGCTATCTTTTTGATCAGAGAGGGGAATATCTCACCAAGGTACGATGGTTTGTACGTCCGCTGTATGCGCTCGCGTTTGCGTGATTTCGGTGGTCGTATCGGCGCGATCTGCGAAAAATCGACATGATCATGGTGAACTCAAAGACCGTCCTCAAACGTCTGAAAGACGCCACAGGACACGATGCGACGATCGTCTACCCCTGCGTCGACACCGAAAAATTTTGCCTGCCGGAAGAGCCAAGCAGGCGGGAGTACTATCTCTCGTTTGCGCGACTCGCCACGATCAAACGGGTCGATCGGATCGTGGAGGCATTTGCGCGTCTGCCAGAAAAACAGCTCATCCTCGTGCATGGTCCGCACGATCCCGAGCGCGAGACGATCCTCGCTCGCATCCGGGACTGTGCGAATATTACCCCGATAGAGAGTCCCTCGGATGAGGCGCTGATCAGTCTGATCCAGCACGCGATCGCGACGATCTATGTGCCCCGTGCCGAGGATTTCGGGATGACGCCCATAGAGTCCATGGCATGCGGGACACCCGTCATCGCGGCGGCAGATGGGGGTCTGCTAGAGACTGTGATCGACGGCGAGACGGGATATTTTGTATCGGCAGCAGCCCACACCAAAGAAATCATAGATGCCGTCCATCGTCTGACATCGGAGGTCGCGCAGACCATGCACGCACGCTGCCGGAGCCGCGCGGAGGAGTTTTCGTATGCGGTATTTCGCGAGCGAGTTCGTTCGCTCGTTTGCCTTTAGGATTTTCGCTTCGACGTAAAAATATCGAGGCGTTTCATGATCCGGTACAGCGGGAGGACTATCTCTCGCTCGAATATCGTAAAGTCTCGAATATATACGTAAAGCGCGCTAATAAACATCATCGTTAGAAATTCAGACAGCTGACTCATCTCGACACCGCATCAGTGATCGAGTATCGATGATGATCATATACCCGCGATTATCGCTTCGGCTGCCACTTTGTTGTTTTGGTCAATAGTCTGCACATCCATCGTGGTATACTGTCGACCTCGGGGGCAAACTTCGCGGACTCAAAAGACTGCTCACTTATGATGGGGATATAAAAAATCTGTTTAGCTTTTATAAAAATCAAATAGAAAAAGTCAAATTTTTCCGGTCTTCGTATCGAGCAGCGTCATGTCCGAGGTGTACTACAGCAGAAAAAATCCGCCCCTTTCGAAGCGAATTTTTCCGGGAAAACAGAAGTATATTTACTCCTCGGTCTCCCCATCGTCGGTCGCGTCCGCCGACTCATCGTCGGAGTCTGCGTCCATATCGTCCTCGGTCATACCGTCTTCATTGACCGTATCATCGGTCGTATCGTCGACGGGTGTCGTCCCGAGAAGATCGCAAGATGCGAGCAGGAACGAAGCACTGACCAGTCCGAGTATTGCGAGCAGTCGGGTCATTTCCATATAGTTAGGAGTATGATCCCAAAGGCGCGGACGAATGCGTGTGATCGGCGCGCTCTCTAGTATATTCATCCATATATCTGAAAAAAGTTTGAAACTCTTGTCAGAGGAAAAATTTTACTCTCTATAGATCAGGCCCTGTCTGCATGAGAGATCACGATATGTCGAGCGACGCCCGCTCTGCGTCCGCCCGACTCGGAGCGTGCATGCAGATGGAGACGCCTCCCCGCTCTACAGTGATCGCATCGTATCGAGTGCGCGTATCCGCTCTCTCCAGGCGGCGACCTGTACGCGCGAATATAGGTGAAAATCATGCACACCCGTCTGTATCTGCGCGGTACACGCCACAAACGGCGCATCGTCCAAAAATCCCCTCGCATGCGGCGGACGTACCGAGACGGACAGTCCGTACTCTCGAGAAAAAAAATTTTGCACGTCGGCGCGAGTCTCATGCACACCCGAGCTCGGGATGAAAAAGGGCGCGTATTCCCGAGCATCGATGGAAAAATACCGACGATGATTTTCATGCAGCAGTACGATCCTGACGGCATCTCGCGTCGGAAATGCGCTTCGTGATTTTTTTCGAGCTCTCTCCAGTCCTCATCGTGTCTCGGCGTAGCGGCATCCGGGCAGCGCATCACGTGCGATCGTCGTGTCCGACACGCCCTCCCGCCAGGCGAGCGCACCGTAGTCCATGAGTGCCGCATTCACGAGCCGGGAGGAGTATTTTCACAGCTGGAGTATATCGATGAGACTGGCTATCCATTCGCGATTGACGCGTGCATGTTTTGTGCCGTGGACGTATCGGGCGAATACGCGCGCGAGATTTGTATCCAGTGCGAGCGTCGGGATATCGTATGCAAAGGCGCGTATCGCCTCCGCAGTGTATGCGCCGATACCGGGGAGTTTCCGGAGTTTTTCGGTCTCTCTCGGAAATACTCATCCAAACTCGTGCACGACGATCACCGCAGTCCTCAGGAGATTTCGCGCTCGCGAGTAGTAGCCGAGCCCGCGATAGTACTGAAAAAATGTGTCATAATCAGTACCGGCGAGAGTCCGGATATCCGGAAATCTATCGAGAATGCGACGGTAGTACGGCACCACACGCTCCGCCTGCGTTTGCTGGAGGAGGATCTCCGAGAGCCACACGCGATACCCCCGATCGCCGTCGTCGAGTCATGCGAGCGCACGCCACGGCAGACCGTCTCGCGCATGTTTGGCGTGCCAGGCGAGGAGCGCATCGAGAGGAAAATCATTATTCATCCTCGGGGAAGTGCTGGTCCGCAGGTGCGTCGGCATGGCGTTTTTTTCGGATATTTTCGACGAGGGAGGCGGCGAGCGCATGTATGATCTCGCTAAAGAGAAATTTGTATATCGTCGCAAGCGTCCCCACGACGACGATCGGCTGCAGGTAGACGAGCACGATATCGTGTATCGTAGCGGCTTTATACACCGCATACCATGACGTATCTGCGAAAAGAGAGAATGCGTTTTTTTGATCAAAAATCCCCACACGCTCGGAAAATCCTGTCATGATCGCGAGGAAAAAGAGGATGAGCAGTACGATCATGGGGATGCCGACCGCCGTACGAATGTAGGGATTTCGGGCGACGGAGATGCGGACGGCGCCATTGAGCGGTACGAGCAGAGAGAGTAGGGGAATGAGATAAATACTCGATCCGACGACCAGCGTGCTAGCATGCTCTGAAAAGACGTAGCCGGTATGCGTCCACGAGTCGGACGACATGAGCGTCGCAAGGAGGATATAGATACCGAGTCCCAGCACCGCACCGAAAAACGTCTGGTACACTCGCTCCAGCCCCAGCGCCAGAAATACGCCCACGATGATGGTACTCGCGAACAGTATGATAACGTCCGTACTCGAGATGCCGAGCATGGTAGAGCTCCATCGGAGTGCCGTCTCGATATCTACCGTCATGAGCGGGAGGCGTCAGGGATGAGCGCCTCGTACTCGTCGAGCATAGCCCCTATACTGCGAAATGCGCTGCGATAAAACTCTGGAGAGCCAATGTCAAATCCATGCTCCATCAGCAGCTCTTTCGGACGTTTCGATCCGCCGCTTGCTAGGATGGATTTATACTCGGGGATAAATGATGCTCCCTCTCGCCTGTATCGATCCAGCAGTGCGAAGACGAGAATATTTCCAAATGCGTAGGCATAGCAGTAAAACGGCGTCGAAAAAATATGGGGGATCATCGACCATCCGGACTCCTCCTCGGCGAGAGTACTGTATGTCACAGACGCTCCCGTGAATCGTATTTGCTCTTCGCGCCATAGAGCATTCAGCTCGCGGTATGTCAGCTCCATCCCGCTCGCGATGCTCTCGTGCACTCGCTTTTCAAATGTAATGTACTGGATCTGACGAAATATCGTCGCCATGATATCCTGGAGCCGGGCATCCATGAGCTCGCGGATTCACTCGTCGTCGAGAGTCCGTATCAGTCGCTCGGACAGCAGTGTCTCACAAAAAACGGATGCCGTCTCCGCGAGCGAGAGCGGCGAGTGAAATCCCGTATGCGACTGGATCTGCGAGAGGTATCCATGTACGGCATGCCCGAGCTCGTGTGAGATCGTGGCGACGTCGCGCAGATCTCCCGTGTAGTTTAGGAGGACGAATTCCGGGCTGTTTTTCGTATAGCAGGCAAATGCTCCACCACGCTTTCCATGACTCGGAAACACGTCGATACGCCCCTCCTTGAGCATTCGCACAGAGTGAGCATGAAATTCCTTATCGAAATCCCGCACGGTATCCAGATGCAGCTGTATCGCCTCAGAAAAATCAAACGTCCGTTTCGATGATGCGATACTCGCCGTAGCGTCATAGTCATAGAGCGTATCGAGTCCGAGGTGTTTGCGCTTTAGCTCGAAATATCGCTGATACAAATTCGCATGCTCTACCGTCTCCTGCAGGAGCATGTCGACCGTCGTATCATCGAGCTCCTCTCGGACATTGCGCGCCGACATGACACCCGCGTATCCCCGGAGCTCCACGTCCGACACCCAGTCCTTTACGATCTGAGTGTAGGTGCGAGAGAGGGTGATCTGATTCTGGCGGGTATTGTAGACTCGGCGCAGACTCTCGTAGGCGCGCTTTCGCACGTCGCGATCGTGGTGCATCCGCAGCGTGCGTACCTCATCCTCCGTCATCGTCCGCATCTCACCGTCCATCTGCATATCAAATACGAATGATCCCGCAAGCTCCTCACGCAGCGTTTCCGGTACCGAGAGCGCCCGACTCTTGAATGTCGCTACGCGCTCCGCCGACTCATCCAGCAGATAGCGCAGATTGTTGGCTTTTTGTTCGATGGCGTTTTTGTGCGGCGCGAGCAGAGGACTTTGCGCGAGTGCCTTGAGTGTGTCGCTTCAGAGCTCTTTCCACTCCTGCTCCAGCGGGAGTCAGAGTTTTTCCGCCTCGATGTTCAGGGCTTCGACTTCTCCCATGAGCTTTGCGACTTCGGTGTCCTGCGTATCGAGCGAGCTACGGTAAAACAGGTACAGCTCCACCGACTGTAGCTGATCATGCAGCGCACCGGACGCATCGTAGTACTCTGCGAGCGTGTCGGCATCGGCATTTCGTATTCGCCCGGAAAACCGGGAAACAAACTCGCGAAACCGGGGTACGATGCTGTCTATATCCGCTCGCAGACGCGGATCATCCAGACCGGTATAGAAATACCGGGCGAGATCCCATTGTGTTTGAAAATCTGTGTCCATGACAAAGAAGTGATGTGATGAAGTACCGGGATTGTACCGCTTCCTGCCGGAAAATCAAAGCAAGCGCGAGAAAGTATGATCCTCCGAGCAATATAATTATTCGATAAATTGAAAAGTTTTTTCGTCAATTTTATTGACAATTATTTTTTCTCTATAAAATAGAAGAAAAAAGATCTTTCATGTTCATATTTTTTCATCTTTTTTCTTATGAATGGCAGCAGAGAGGGGGCGGATAAATGTCCGAAGAGTAGCACGAATATATCTAATGCATTTCAGCAGAGGGTAGAAATAGTGCGGGAAAACATGGATACAATTTTGTTGTGGGCATGACTTTGGGCACTTGTATGAGACAATGACGCATTGGCAGTGGCTTTATTTATAGCTGCTGCCTGCAGACTTGTTATTTTTGGTACAGAGTGAATCATAGATTTGTGAAAAGGTTCGAGTACTGAGCAACCTGAGGCAGATCGAGGGCGCGATTCATAATGGATGTTTTATACTCATCCTATAAAGAGCATCCAAATTTTTACGATGCTCTTTATTGTTTTTCACAGAAATTTTTGTAGTATGGTGCTTTGTCTCGCCTTTTCTCGTGATGTCTCTCTATCGAAAATACCGACCGAAAACTTTCACCGAGCTCGTGGGACAGTCGTTTGTCCGGGAGGTGCTGGAGTGAGCACTCCGACTGGATCGGATCGTATGAGGGTATCTCTTTACCGGTCCGCGCGGCACCGGAAAGACGACCATCGCCCGCATTTTCGCAAAGGCGCTGGAGTGCACGGGACGCGGCGAGAGTCCGGAGCCGTGCGGCATGTGCGATCACTGCAAAGCGATAGAGTCGAGCGAGTACGTAGATATCGTAGAGATCGACGCTGCGAGCCATACAGGCGTAGATAATATCCGGGAAATCATAGAAAAAAGCCGGTTTCTCCCGACGATGGGTCGGTACAAAATCTATATCATCGATGAGGTGCACATGCTGTCAAAGGGAGCATTCAACGCGCTCCTGAAGACACTGGAGGAGCCGCCGATGCATGTCGTGTTTTTGATGGCGACGACCGAGCCGCACAAGGTCATCGAAACTATTCTCTCGCGCGTTCAGCGATTTGATCTCGGACGCATCCGGGATGAGGATATCGTATCGCGTCTGCGATTCGTCGCCGAGAGCGAGGGTATCGCCGTGGAGGATACGTCGCTCTCTCATATCGCCCGCGCTGCACGCGGAGGACTGCGGGATGCACTGACACTCTTCGAGCAATTCGCGATAGGCGGGACAGTCGACACTGCGAGTGTCGAGGCGCATCTGGCATTCGTAGACGATGCTCGGCTCGATGCATTTTTGGATGCGGCGATATCTGCGGATCCGGTATCTCTGTCGGAGCAGATGGCATTCGTACGTGAAAATATCCCGGACATACGCCGGTATATCGAGCAGATGCTGTTTCGATGCCGGGATCGCATGGACAGCGAACCGGAAAATCTATCAGGACTTTGCGAGGTATTTGATGCGCTCCTGGATGCCTATGATCGTGCGCGGCTCGCTCCCGATCCGATCATGCCTTTAGAGCTTGCGTGTGCGCGATTTCGTCTGTGAGACTCGCAAAATCAATCCAAATCACCCACCCCGCCCGCGCGCGAATACCGGGCGACCGGTCATACGGTGTCTACGCTGCCGTCGGCATGAGCAGCGAAAAATACCAAAGAACGAAAAAAAACAACCCCGAATGATACAAAGAAAGTATCGCAAATATCCGCCGAAACTCAAGACTCCGCAGTATCCGATACCGGTACGAATGCCATCGAATACCGGAAACCGGAAAAAAGCACGAGCGAAAAACCGGGTATTTCCATACGAGCCGACGATCTCATCCAGCACGTGAAATCCGTACCCAGACGCGGATTTGTGGCGATGAGTCTCAGGGCGTCGAAAGTCTTCGTCGAGTGAGGACATCTGATCATTCTCGCGCCAAATTCATTTCACCTCGAAAAGCTCTCGACACCGGACGTGATCACGTTTTTATCGCAGAGTGTGCAGGCTGTCGCCGGCGCTCCGATAGAGGTGCGCATCACGCTCGATCCCGATGCGAAAAACACTCTCGCCGAAGCGGCGAATGAAATTTTTTAGCCTGTCATTATGAGTGCATCCTTTCTCTTTCGGCTTATTTTCAATCGGTTTTTCTTTTATCGTCTGGCGGCGTATGCGCTCCTGATTGCAGTACTGTGGTTGTTTCAGTCGTTTTTCCTCGTGTTTTTGATCACGTTTTTGTTTTCATCGTTGTTTCTGGATTTGGCTCGATCGCTCCGGCAGTCGCTACTTCGTATGATCCAAAACCGGTTTGGAAAAAAGACGCGGGAGCAGGTCACTCCATTTCTCTGAGCAAATGTGATCGTAACCGCGCTGTATATCGTCTTTATCGTGGTCATCACCGTGGTCGTCTCGACCCT
Organism: Candidatus Altimarinota bacterium; assembly: GCA_028277205.1. Lineage (GTDB taxonomy): Bacteria > Patescibacteriota > Gracilibacteria > BD1-5 > UBA2023 > JANQGT01. Next base: position 3,597 of record JANQGT010000015.1, on the reverse strand, counting down.
CATCCCAAAGCTCGTGGACGAGACATCCCGCCTCGTCGAGCGTACGCCCGATATCGTGGAGCAGACGAAAAACGCCCTCCTCGGCATCGAGGCGTATACGCAGGTGGATCTCGGTATTCGCGAAGCGCTCGAAAATTTTTTCAACAAAGATACTATTCAGGGCTTTGCCGAGGCAGTGTTTGAAAATCTGAAGAATATCGGACTCGTGCTTTTTCAGATACTCGTGGCGCTGGTTTTGAGCTATGTTTTCATCATGGATCGACAGAGTATTTCCGAGTATCTCTCGCTGGTGCGTCGGAGTAATTTTTCCTTTTTTTACGATGAGTATGCTGCTCTATTTGAAAAAATAGAAAAGGGATTCGGTCTCATATTCAAAGCGCAAGCGCTCGTCGCCCTCATCAATGCGTGTATCACCGCCGTGGGACTGTTTCTCATCGGCATTTTCACGGGGTCGGGCGAGGGATTTCCCTATGTCCTGACGCTCTCGACCATCGTATTCGTCATGGGATTTGTACCGGTACTCGGGACGATTTTGTCATCCGTGCCGATGCTTTTGATCGGCTATACTTACGGCGATCTTCCCGCTACGTTTGCAGTGCTCGGACTCATCGCCTTTGTCCATGCCGTGGAGGCGTACTACCTCAATCCGAAAATCGTCTCCTCATACATGGAATTTCCGGTATTTATCACGTTTGTCGTGCTGCTTGTTTCAGAGCATCTTTTCGGGCTCATCGGACTTTTGGTCGGCGTGCCGCTGTACTATATTCTCACCGACGTCGCGCACGATCTGGATCGCTACATCGGAAAAATCATCACCGCCCACCGCGAAGCATGAGCCCTGCAAGAAGAGACGCGGCGCTCCATCGATGGCGATATCCGACTCTCTCGCTCGCGAAAGCGGGGAGAAAAATAGATGCGCGAAGCGTTGCGGGTACGATTGCGAGCCTCGTGGTGGACCCGGTTTTTATGGATTTTCCCCGGGTATCAAAGTGTGCATGTCGCACACGCCTCTTTTTTGTCCCGATCTAGCGCGACACAGTCGCATCATCCAAAAATAATTTTTGCACTGTGAGTCCGGGTTGTTTCACAAACTCTACCGGTTTTTCGCACATGTTTTCCGGTAGATCATAGACGAGAGTGGTAGTCGACGCTTTGCCCGGTGCCGTCTGGATATCGGTGGAAAATCGCGTGAATGCTCCCGCATCAATCCGATCAAATTCACGATTTCCCTCGACAAATGCAGCACCCTCGGGGACCAGGATTCGCAGGTACTGTCGATTGATACCCTGTCATTGGATCATCATCTGGTATGCATGCTCGGACTCTGGGACGCCCAGCTCGGCGAGGAGTGTGCGGATACGCGCGCCATCCTCACTGTCAAATGTGTGCCGATCGACAATACTGAGGGTATGGCGACAGTATCAGGATTCGGTTTTCGTGCGATCGAGAGCGACAGATCGCTTCATGAATCGGTCGGATTTATTTCCCGAGAGAGAGGTGTAGACCGGATAGAGCAGACTGGCATCGGTTTTTCGCCAGCGCTGATCGAGGTGCAGCGCCTGAGCGAGGGATGCGAGTGCCGGCGTACCGAGACCGGAAAAGAGGATTTCCCCCGCGTCCGCCTGCTCTCGAAAGATCTCGATATATCCCGGAATATCTTTTTTTGCTACGAGTTTTCGTCAGAGTGCCTGGGCAAATTCAAAGAGAAACGCCTTTGGCGAGAGAAAATCATCACGTCCTATCTGTTTGTAGGGCTGGAGTTTCGCCTCTGTGATCGCCGAGATGAGCAGAGAAAAATTTTCATGATCGATCTCGCGATCGATCGACGGCAGTGCTATGGAGCCGTATCGCCGCAGGAGCTCGTGGATAATGCCCTGATTGATGGCGAGTACGCCATCCAGAGAGCTTCTTCCCGCTTTTTCAAAAAAGAAATTGATCTTTTGCGCGCTCTCGTCGAAGTCAAGAAAATAGTTTGCATCCCGCAGTCAAAAATTGTCCGTGAGCTGACGAAGCGGTGGGGGAGGGGATTCGCGATACGGAGCGATTTTCCAGTCGATGTCGTAGACATCGAGCATATCAAAGGAGAGAATATTTCCACGATAGATCTCGATGAATACGAGCGATCCCGGAAATCCTCCCGACGCACGAATCTCGTCCCGATTTTGATTGAGCACGAGGTATCGCATCGGCTTTGTATCGCCGAGGGCGTAGAGTATCTCATCGAAATGATCCAAAACCATCGAAAGTGATGCGTGCAAGCTCGAGAGCTTTTCCATACCACTCTCGAATGCATCGTGAAGCTCCGGAGGAATATCGCCCGCGGGAATGTGCGCGTAGGATCAAAGCGATTTCTGGAGATGATCGCGAATCCGGACGAGCTCACTCTCGGCAAGCGAAAGCCGCGCCGTCATGGCTATGGCGGGGATATTTTCATCATGCTGCGATGCCTCGTCCAGGATTGCAAACAGGGATGATTCGTACTCCTCAAAGAATCGATGCATGAGTGCCATACCGTCGTTTGCGGCGGTACTCGCAGCGTGTCATCCGTCGGTGAGTGCGAGGGCGGTGCGGACGGGGGAGAGTATTTCGAGCGGGAGAGCAGCGAGGGGACGCAGCGGGAGAGCGGCGACTCTGGAGCGCGTAAAGTGAAAACGCGCCTCCGACAGTGTCAGTGTCGCCTCCGGGATGCTAGAGACATTCGCAAGAGAGACGAGACGAGTATACGCCGCCTCCAGATCGTATCGCAGGATGAGTGTGCATGCGGCGAGAATACTCGCGATAAATACGAGCACAGCAAGTGTCGAAAGCCCCCATCGAGCAACAGCTCGCATCCAGAGAGCAGCCACCTCGGGGAGGCGAGACCCATACCATCGAGACAATCCCGACACGGGCGCGACTGCACGACAGTACAAATCCATATATCGTTTTCGCAAGCGGGGAGAATTGTCTCAGAGATGGCGGACGTCCAGAGCGTCGCTCGGCGATGATATGCGCACACATCACGACAGATCGATACGCCACGCGGCGGTGGAGCGCCGCATCCACGAAAACATGCCGACATCCCGCGAGACGATATCCCGCAGTGCGCTCGTGCGCAGCCCTCAGATACACAGTACGAGCGGCTGGGCGATGCGCCAGCGCGGGAGAGAGCTGTCCGTGATATCCGAGAGGACAGGTCGCGATGCGTGGGATACGGGCGAGAGCGTCCGCAGCCGAAAAAACGAACGCAGATCAGTGCGACGATGCTCTGGCGCTTCGTCCGGGGAGAGATCGCGTACGGTTTCGTAGACAGACTGCATATTTTGAAAAATCGATACCCCTTCTTATAATGGGTATTCTATTTATTTTCCAAAAAAAATCGATGGAGTCTCATATGATCGCCTGTCCGCACTGTGGTGGGGACGTCAGTCTCGATGCGATCGCAAACGCCCGATACGAGGAGCGTCAGCGTGAAAACGAGCTGCGTCTGCAAAAAGAGTACGCGCAAAAAGAAGAAGCCATCAAAGAAGAACTGCGAAAAAAAGCCCAAGAGTGGGCGGAAAAAAAGGCGGCGGAAAAGCTGGAAGCAAAGGAGCTTGAGACAAAAGCGCTCCAGGA
>JANQGT010000042.1 GCA_028277205.1 Candidatus Altimarinota bacterium | reverse complement strand
TGTGAAACGGATGCGGACGAAGGTCATGCAAGCAATGCCGCCGAGGCGATATCGGTGGTCTCTCCGTCGGTTCTGTCGGGGTCGTTGACCGCGAGAGGTGCGAACGGCGAGCCGGTATTGATTCAGATCTCATCGCAGAGCAGTGATGCAAAATTCGCACCCGAAAGATCAGCCTTTTCGTTATTGAGATTTTCAAAATTCGCATTGATAATCGCTCGCGCCGCCGAGACGGAGGTGTTTCCGGAGATGGTAGTGATGGTTGTCATCTATTCTCGAATGAGGGGAATGAGAGAGTCGTATCCGTCCACATAGACGATCATACTGTCCAGAGTGTACTCCGTGCGGTCGATCTGCAGATTTTCCAGAGTCTCCGAAAAATTGAGCACTCGGATCGTATCGCCCGGCTTTACGCTCGCGATGTCATACTCCCGATTGATTTCGATGCGGACGTTTCTGCGCTTTTCGGCATGCTCGGCAAAGTACTCGTCGGCAAAATCGGACGCCGAGTTCGCATCCGAAATCGAGGTGTCGGACACGGCTCTTTCATACAGTCAATAGGCAGATACGCTGTCGGCTTCTTGAAAATAGGTCGTTTCTGATTTCCAGGTGAGATTGATGGCGTTTGCGAATTCGGAGAGGTCGTCCTCCACTTCAATGGATGCAATGTGTCGACCTATGATCAGCGCATGCGTCGCCGTCGTCGGTTTCGGACGAAATGCCACATTCCCGTCCGCCCCGATGTGCCACCAGTACCCTGTCGTTCCCTTGCGCATCGCCTCCACGCTGTCAAAACAATCGGTCGAGTCAAAATCATAGGCATAGCTCGTGCCGGCATCCACGATGTCCGACCCGGCGGAGAAGAGCGGATACTCGGTATTGAGGCGTGCGACGATATCCCGTACGGTCTCGGCGGGGTCTTGATTGACGGCAAACGAATAGGACGATCCGCTCTTATGAAGCAGGCGTGAAAACACGGATGCCAGACCCGCGCACCGCAGGACGATTCGCTCTCCCGTCTCGGCGTACCGGGCGATGCGATACACGACACCCGTATATACGAGTACTCCCGACGGATGAAACGCCGAGATCTCGTACGCACGCACGATGTCCCCCGGGGCATAGTCCGCATTTGAAAACGCTACCGCAAGCTCGATAGTCATCTCGCCCTGTCCGCCATTTTTCTCCGCCGTAAATCCCGGCTCGTTCATGAGGAGATTCGGCGGTATCGTCTTTTGGTAGACGTCCGTATTCGAGGAGTGTTTCAGGAGGATGGTCGCCATGCTATTCGATGACGATCAGCAGACGCATCCACACCGCTGAGGCATTGTTGTTTTCAGCCCAGGTGATGGTGAAATTCGCAGCGGATACGGCAGTTACGGCACCCGTCAGATACCCGTCGGTTGATTCGTCATTGGTGAATCGGATGCAGTACGACGTACTTGTGCCACCTCCGTTTCACGATCCGCTCACGTATCCCCAGTAGGCGCATTTGTTCGAGTCTCCGGCGGTCAGGTATACACCCTGCGATCATCCCGTTCTGTCTCCGCTTGTCTCATCCCATCAGAGCGAAAACGTGATTTTCTTGGGAATTCGTCAGAGAGCGTGCGAGACGCTTTGCGTCCCGGATCCCCTGTTTGAGAGCACGTCAAGCACAACGCTGTCCGTGGTATCGCTCAGATTTTCCCGAGCTTTCGGATATAGAAAGAGACTATCGGTACCCACCGATACGCCGATCGGGACGCGTATCGTGCCAGGAGTCGCGGATATCGCCCCCGGAGTATCCGACAGGTAGTACTCTGTATTTGCCGAGAGTCCCGTCAGTCCAGAAATGAGTCCGGAAGATGCGACGCCTCTGGATTCATCCGCATCGCCCCCGGCGATGAGAAATCCGATGCACTCGGTTTTCGTCGCGACGTTCGCATCGGTCTTATAGAGTTTGCCCGTATCTTCGAAATGCGTTGATTGTCCCATTCGGACGGCTTCACCCGCCGCGATAGTCTCTCAGAGCGTCAGACTGGATTGACCCGGGATCTCCTCCCACGATGGCGCATTCTCCGTCCCATTCCCCCCGAGAAATGTCCCAGAGGCACCGAGCGGGAGCTCCGTCTCCGTCCCGCTCCCATTCGTATAGATGATCCGGTTCGCCGAGAGTCCCGTGCGCAGTTCGCCCGCATTGTCCAGCTTGTCGCTTTCCAGTCTTGTCACCTCGTCTTGGATGTCCTCGATGATGCGGGTGTGAATGGTCAGGAGGGCAGTATCTCCGGATGCGAATGTCTGTGCCGTCCCTCCGTCGTATCCCCGTCCGCCGGACGCCACGACAAAGGTATCACCGGAACGCGAGCTGCAGAGGATGTCCTCCCGCTTCACGACGGCGGTGGTCTCGTCTCCCGGCGTCTCGTACTCGACGAGGGTGATGATTTGCTTCCCGGTCGGAAACGCCGAGCCGTCATTCACGACGATGGAGGTCGTTGATTCGGAGATGGCGCCGGCGAGGGTCGTGGACGCTCGATCCGAGATGGAGAATTTTTCGTATGCCATGGGAAATGGTTAGAGGTACGCTTTGCGGTAGAGGAGGTTGATGTCTGCTGTGAATGTCCCGTCGAGCGTGACGGCGATGGTATTCGCTCAGGCGTCGAGCGTCGGGAAGTATCCCGAGTATTCGATGGATGCGCCGTTTTTCTCGACAGTCTTTTTTGCTCCGTCGAATACGAGGATGTCTCCTGCGCTCAACGACGTTTCGGACACGGACACCGAGACGCCTCCCGAGGAAAATGATACAAGCGTCGTCCCATCGGCGGAAATTATCGACGCCGAGAGCAGGCATTCGGCGGGTGCTGTGCCGAGGTTTTGGACGCTGGCCACGATGTTCGCCGTCGTCGCGAGAAATGGTATGGAGGTAAAGGACGCCTCTTCCAGAAACGCCCTATCAATCCCAAACCGCAGCTCGAACGGGAGCATCGTGGTGTGATAGGTTTTTCGCTCGATGGCGTTTTGCCAGTTCTCCACATACGCTTTCGCTCGCCTTGCGACTTGCTCCTCGTAGGTCTTGTCCGCCTCGGTATTCCAGGTATCCGTCGACTCGTCCCATGTGTTCGAGAGGTCGCTCCACTTCGCGGCACGGGTGTTGGATACGAGGAAAGAGAGGTACCGGGACGGCACGGAGAGCGAGCGCTTTACCGAGTCCGCGAGGTCTTGGAGCGTGCCGGTCGAGACGCGCAGGTATCCGCGCAGCGTGATGGTCTTTTTCCGGTAGAAATATCCGAGCAGTCCCGTCCCGCTCCCCCTCGGTGTCGGGTAGGTGCGGATGTCCGCCTCGGCTCCCGCGTCATGATCGCTCTCACTCACGACGATCGTCGATGACTGGAGCGAGAGATTGCCATACGCGATCTCCGGCTCGGTCACACTCGGGAGTCCGTAGGCGGAGGCGAATGTGCGATTTCAGAATGGAGAAATGCCGAACATGAGACGCTAGTTATAGATCTTGAGTCTGGCGAGCTTCGCATCGTCTACGAGCGTGCGACGCATTTTCTTAAGAAGACGATCTTCATCCGCTTCATTCGATACATTGATAGTGCCGATATTGAGAATGACCTCCCGAGCCGACTGCTGGACTTCCTGCGGTGCGAGCGAGAGCTGGTATTCGGACGGTATTCTGCTCTGGACTTGCGATTCGAGCGACATCACTTGATCGAGTTGCTTCCAGTACTCCTCGAGTGGGGTCATACTCTTACGTATTTGCTCTTCGAAAAAGGCGAAATACCCCCTGTCCAGTTCTTTCCGTTCTTCCAGTTTATCCTTGTACACCTCGTACTCATCGATGATTTGCTGTTTGCGTTCGTCCATCTTCTCTCGAAACTCCGTCTGCTCCTCCTCGAGCGCACGTGAGCGCTCTTCGATAGCGTCTGTCACTTCTTGCGCTCTCTCTTCTATCGCGCGTTCTTCCTCCTCCCGCTCTTGTTTCAGTGCCTCGATTTGCTTCGCCTTTTCCTGTTGCTCCGCCGCGATTCGCTCCATGATTTCTTCCGTGATCGTCTTTTCCGCCTGCGCTCTCGCTTCAGCGAGCTCCGCACCCGATACCGACCCCGTCGCGATGGAGAGCTCGCCCTCGAGGGCGTTTCGTTTCTCGATGAGCTCCTCCATCTCCTCTTGCATTTTGTCGATTTCGTCGCGGTTTTCCCCGAGGTTGATGCTTCGTTCTTGGAGGAGGTCAGCGTCGAGTTTGTCGATACTCTTTTGGATTTCGGCGATCTCATCCTGCAGCTCCACCGCTCGTCCCGCGATGTCTTGTCGCCCCTCGTTTGCGATATCGTCGATACTCCGGCGCATTTCGTTGATACGCTCGTCGATCTTTGCGAGGGATTTCGAGCCCTCCTCTCCGATTTCTTTCAGTGTGTCGCTGAGCTTGTTCAGGTCTTCGCGACCGCGCTGTCCGATCTCCCGCAGTTGCTTTCGCATGTCTTTGTATCCCTCCGAGAGCTCGAGGAGCTTGCTCTTTTGTGAGGAGAGTCCGCTCGTCATGCTCTCGCGCAGGCGCATCGCGTCCAGCTTCAGGTCTTCTATGGTGTCTTCATACCGCTCGTAGTCTTTCAGAAATTGGTCGACGATCTGTGTTGAGATTTTTTCGAGTTCTTTCACGGTTTCTTTCACTCAGTCGGCGGATTTCCCGATACCTTGCGTGAGAGAGTCGATACCGTTGAGATTTTCCTCCATCGAGGCGATGGACGCGTCGATACGATTTTTGAGTTCTTCAAAAGACCCAGCCGCCTGATCCGTAGAGTCAGTGACACGGATGTAGTTGTTTGCGATTGCCATCGTCGCATCCTCATAGTTCTTTTTTACTCGTTCGGCAAGCGCTTCTCCCGCCGCATCGATTTGATTCATGGTACTTTTCCACGAATCTCCGATAAACGATGACGCCGCATCATATCCTGCCTTTATGTCTTGAAGAGGATCGAGCATGCCGAGTCCGATTTTTTCCGCGAGAAAGTTGTATGATTGTATCAATGGATTGATGAGCTTGATTGCAGCGTTGTACATGTCATTGAGCGCATTGATCGTTAGTCACACTACGGTATCAAATATCGAGCCGACGATATTCGCCACGATACTGAAACTCGACGATATTCCCGCGCCGATGGTATCGAGTGCTTTGTGTACTACCGAGAGACCATTTACGAGGGACATAAACAGCCCCTTGAACGATATTAGTTGTTTCGTCGTTGCATCGTCAGTACTCCCTACGATAAATTCAAAGAGATCATTGAACATGCCACCGATTCCGCCGACGATCTCTCCCACTTGTTTACCAAGCTCTACGAAAAGATAGAGCATATCGCCAACATAGTCGAAAATGTACGAGTAATTTTCGGAGAAAAATTCATTGATATCTTTCAAAATAGATGTCATTTTCTCATTTGTCTCCTGCCCCGCGTTCCCGACGAGCGACTGGATATTGTCGACGAGGTTTGACCACTGCCCCTGCAGTGTTTTGTTCTGCGCCTCCATTGCCCCGGCAAATCGCTCATTCAAACCGGTGAGGATGGCGGATATCGCCGTTGCGCTGTCGATTCCGACATTTCCGAGATCTCCGAGTTGTTTTTTCGTTAGTCAGAGTTTCTCCTCGAGGATCTCGAATACCGGCAGTCCGCGCTCGGCGAATTGGAGCATTTCCTCCGTCGAGAGTTTTCCTTTCGTCTGTACCTGTCCGAGAGCGAGCACCACACCATTCAGGTCGTCCTGTCCCCGCCCGAGTGCGGCGATCGAATCCCCGAGTATTTGGAGGGTCGGGAGTGTTTTCTGCGCTTCGAATCCCATACCGATGAGTTGCTGTGTGAGCGGTATGAGGTTGAGCTTTTGAAATGGCGTTTTGGCGGCGAAAGTGTCGATATCTTTCAGCATATCCCGTGCGCTTTCCACGCTCCCGAGAAGCGTCTCAAATGATATTCTCGCCTGCTCGACCGCACTGGTGATTTGAGTGAAACCCTTGAATCATTGCCATGCTCCAAATGCGGCGATCGTACTCGCGACTATTCCCCCCAGAGACCGAAATTGCCCCATCATGTCCGATGTGGCGCGGTCGGTCTGTCCGGAGGTGAGCATCGCCTGTTTCCCGATACTCTGGAGCTGACCCCGGATCATGTCGAGGTCTCGGTCGACCTTGTTCTTTAGGTCGACGATGATGTCGAGGCGGTGATCGGTCGGCATGGCGGGAGGGTTACTGTTTCATACGGATGCGCTGCTCGCTGCGTTTTCTCTCTTTGTATTCGCGCTCCTTTTCGGCGAAATAGATGACCTTGTCGATTTCTATTCGGCGCTCGTCCTGCTCGTCATAGAGGGAGGGCGGGCAGTGGTACACGTCCCGCATGAGCAGATGATCCGAGTACTCCTCGCATACCCTCCCGGAGAGGACGCTATCGCGGATCCGCCGGAGGCTCGGAGGGGGAAAAAGCGCCCACCTCATTCACTGCTTCGAGGATTGCCTTGTAGTCTCGTTCGTCGAGCGCGTCCAGCTCCTGGGTACTCATACCGGTCATGAGCGAGACAAAGAGCTCGTGCGACCGGTCGAGGTCGAGGGCGGAGATATGTTCGAGATCCGGTTCTCCATCGTTTTTTATGTGTACCGAATTGAGGAGCGTCGATTGGATTTGCTTTCGCATGCCCCGGGTGATGGAGTCCCGGATGGAGATTATGGTGCCGGCTCGCTCGCCGTGCTGGATGGTGTATGATGCCATATAAAGAGGGTGATTAGGTGACTCCGTTGTAGTTCGTGCTCGTCGCATTTGTCACGATGGCAGCGATCATTTCGGTCGCCGTCGTGTCGTAGTGCGCGGTAAATCCGATGGTCTGGCGCACAATGCCGTCGAGATCGATATTGCGTGTCCATTCCTCAAATGTCACATTCGCGATATCGATCTGGAGCGAGTTGTACGCAGTCGCACCGATGAGCGTCTCTCCCTCCACCGAGAGGCGGATAGCTTTATTCGTCCCACTCGTGAAGAGATCGCGATAGGTCGTCGCGTCGTAGACGATGTCCATGTCGCCCGACACCTGAAACATGGTGTTATGGTTCGAGGAAAATTCATTCGACCCGAGTTTCCACACCTGTTCGAGGTTTTTATTGATTTCGATGTGGATGCTTTGAATGTCGATGGCACCGGCGGCATCCAGTCCCGTTTTCGCGTCTGCTGTTTTGATAGTGATTTTGCGCGATTTGTACGGCTCTTCGATCGTTCAGAGTGAGAACGACGGAGAATTGCCCGTATCGGTAGATGGGGCTTTTCCCGTGAAGTCCGCGGAAAACTGGAGATAGTCCTCGACCGACGCCGAGAGTTCGAGTCGGGAGAGGAGGCAGTACGCCATTTGTTCCTCGGCGGTGGCGTTGTCCAGGGTGAGCGTGAAGGACTGGTGCGTATTCGTATTCGGCACGCTCGCCGTGTGCGAGTACACGCCCGTCTCTACGAGCGTTGCATTGCCGATACTTCCGAGTCCAGCGTATATGAGGTACGCGATGCTGTTCGCGCGGGCGATACCCGTCACGGGTGCCTCGCCCCACTTTCGCGCGATCTGCGCTCCGCGGGAGCCGTGAATACTGCCAAATGAATTGCCGTCCGGGATATAGTCGGCTTGCGGATTGAATGCGATGGAGCTCGCGGGAATCCAGACCGCCGGATCGACGGCGGTGCCGGCGGTCGCCTCACGGGCGATGCCGATGGCGTACTTGCGCCCGATTTCTATTGCCATAGAGGGAAATGGTTAGGAGGAGGATGGTGTTTGTGTTTCGGTATCGGTTTTCAGGTACTCACGCAGGCACTCGTTCGCCTCTGCGGTGTCTCTTGCCCGAAAGGACACGCCGTACTCGGGAAATGCAAAGACGCTTCGAGTGTCAGGCGGATTCGGCATTGCGACGATGTCCTCTCTCGGAGGAGACTTTTTAGATGGCTTCATGGGAGGTCATGGTGATGGATAGTTCGGCGACTCTCGTGGGGTGTTCGTAGTTCGCCCAGTCCCACGAGACGGACACGGGCGATACTTTCAGGACATTCGCTCCCCAGTCGTTGTCTTTCGACCGCAGAAGCGCGAGGACGGTATCGACGACCGATCGCATTCTCGCCTCCGTTTCGGCGATGCCCTTTTGCGAGTCGACGATGCGGACGATGAAGGTATAGGTGAGCTGATTATTCCCGGTATCCAGCAATGTCTCCTCGCCGTCCCGCACCGTCACGACCGCCGCGGGGAAAGTGTCGAATTGCCGGCAATCATGATTCCACACCTCGGCAAGACCAAGCGTCGCTTTGTTTTCGTCGAGGAGGGCGTAGAGCGTGGTGGAAAATGCGGAGAATCCCATGACTACGAGGAGAGTGAACGGATATAGGCTTTGAATGCTTTGGAAAATTCGGCGTCGATGACTGAGTCCGCGCGATCACGGGTTTTCTGCATGTAGCGCTTCGGCTTGATGGTCACCTGTTTCGCGAATGCGTACGCCTGCTTGCCGTATTTGTTTTTCTTGCCTTTGATTGCCCAGGCGAGCAATGGCTTTCTCTTTGGTTTGATGACGCCTCCGAATTCTTGGATGCGCGCGTACGGTACACCGCGGGGTCAGATGGTTACGCGCTTCGTGTTTTTCGTGATTGCCCGGGGAATGACCTCTATTGAGGTCTGGAGATTTCCGGTATCGACAGGGGCGTGGTGCACCGCAATACTCTGAAGCTGCTCCGCCGTATTTCGCAAAAACTGCGCCGCATACGGACTGAACTGCTTGAGTCGGAAGTTCTGTTTCGTCTTGACGCTCATTATTCGATATCGGTGAGGATATATTCCCGATGCGCTCCGACGAGACTCTGTCTCGTATCCGCATGCTTGACGGAGTAGGTTTTCCCCTGCGTATCCGTTATTCGATCGGAGACGACGATGGCATCGAAGCTTCCGCCCGCATCCGTCATCATCCGGTACTCCCGGATATAGGACGCTCCGTCATATCCCGCCTCCAGCCGCTCGTCCGTGTACTCGATGTATGCGGGCAATTCGCTTGCGAACACAGTCGCATACGAGCGCGTATCCGATCCGGAGAGATGGGATACCGAGATGGTGGTATTGGCAGTGGGGAGCATTAGTCGTAGGCGGGAATACCGGATATTTCGACGATTGGTTTTTTGTATCGATTGAGTATGGCTTTCGCCTCCTCGGGGATGTCGGATGCGTCGTCCCGATACTCCACGGAGAGCTCGCCCTGGTCGAATGACTTGATGCTCGCGGTCTTTCGTGTGGCGTACCGGTGTGAGACGATGATTTTGAGCGCGAGGCTTATATCGTCCGGGAGCGTGTCAAATCCTGATGTGTAGACGATGGTGTGCTTGTAGGGAAAGGTCGAGACCGGAAAGGCGTACTCCCGGAGAGTGAGTATCCGAGCGTCGAGGTCGTAGTCGTCGGATGAGAGCGTCGTGGCATCCACGCTCGCGACTGCCGTCGGACGAAACCGACGAAGACGGAATATTCGCCCGTTCGTGTATCGGTATTTCTCCGTGTACTCGGTCGAGAGCAGGCTCGTCTCGCCGAGATAGGTATGCACGATTGCTTCCGCTCCCGCGATGAGCGCATTCACGAGGGTCGTCTCTCCCGAGATGCCGAGATACGTGTTGATGTCGGATTCGGTGAGGTACGCCATGGACACAGAAAGTTATTTTCCCTTTTTTGATTTCTTTTCCTCGACTTTTGTTTCCTTTTTTTCGACTTTCTTTTCCTGCTTTGGCTCGTTGGCGACTGGTTCGTCGACTTTTTCATCTTCGCGCTCGACTTCATCCTCAGACTCGATTTCACTCTCACCCTCTTCGTCCGTATCAATATGCTCGCGCTCGACTTCTTCATTCTCGATTTTTCGTTCATTCTCGGTCTCATCGAGCATTTTGATTTCGATGAATTCCGTCGTGAATCGATCGAGCTCTTGAGCGCTCTCCACGATTTCTCCGTACTTTACGATGGTTTTCTCGGTGTCGTTTTCCGAGAGATAGACGCGCGTATGTCCGCGTCCGACGTACTTGTACTGTCTCATCCTGGATTCTTTTGAAGAAAAATTAGAACAGGGTCGCGTTGTATCCGTACGCGTACATGGGGTCAGTCTCGAGCGCTTTCTTGCCGGCGAGCGCGAATCCCGCGAAATAGTGCCCGACGATCTGGTATCCCTGTGCCGGCACGCGGACGAGCTCGAGGGAGTACTGCCCGTTGTACCCGTACTGGACGGCATCGCGGTGGAAATAGAGCGCTGTCCCCTTGGTGTTGTTTGTCGCGGGGCTCGTGCTCGTGTACTTTCCGTCCGCGTCTGATTTCGTGAGGTATCGGGAGATGAAGACATCCGATCCGAGAATGTTCGTGATGGCACCCGTCGTCGCGGTACTCGATTGTCCGTTTGTGGATGCATCGACGAATTCGGAGATGGTCAGCGCTTTCAGATAGGTCGTCGATTCGAATACCCACACGCAGTCGAGCGGATTGGCGTACGCTCCGAGTTTTGCCATGATGTTGACGAAGTCCGAGAGAGAAATCGTCGCGCCGATGTCGTAGGTCGAGGTATCGGTGTAGCACTGCTTGATGAGTCCGTTATCACCTCCGTACCAGTACGGGGTATATCCGAGCGAGGAGACAAGGCTATCCGGATCCGCGTCGTCGCGGTTGATGTTTCCAGTCGCGGTATCGGTCGAGTCCGCACGGATGATCGCCCCCTCGAAAGTCTCCGATGCACTCTGCGCCATTTTGCGTTCGATGATGCTCTTGATGTCCACGACGCCGAATCGCTCGAGCTCGATGGAGTAGTCGATGGTAAAATCGTACTTGCGTTGCTCGATCGTCACCGCGTCTGTCGGCTGTCGATTGTTCCCTTGCTTTAGGAGAAGACTCGAACCGGCTCCGGTCGACCACTCGGATCCGACCGCATGCTCCGGCAGTCGTCCGACGACCGGTACTTTGTGTGTCTTGTTGAGATTTCGTCCGTGGTATCCGCGCATGACCGCGAGGAGCGGAGAGTACTGCGGGACGAGATCGAGAAAGTCCGTTGAGAGAACACTTCCCGGGACGAGCTCCGCGCCGTATCCGGTCGCGCCGGTGTTCATCACTTCGTTCGCTTTCGTCGTGAGCCCGAGAGCGGCTTGCTTGCGCAGCGATTCCCCGACGCTCTGTTCGTAGTCGTATTGCTTTTCGGAGAGTCCCTCGTGCTTCATGTGATCCGAGAGGGCTTTAGCGAGGTCTTCACCGGAGTGAATATCTTTCGCGACGCTGTAGGCGTTTTTTGTTGGCATGCAGAAAAAGGGTTAGGATGGAATGCGGGTCAGGCGGTAGAGGTCTTTCGGAGTCTCCGCTCCGCCCTCGGAGCTGGATTTCTCGTAGACGCTTCACCGCGGTGCCGGCGTCTTTTCGAGTGCATCGAGTCGCTTTTCCAGCGATTCTATGATCGTATCTCTCGAATCGACTGCCGCCTTGAGGGCTTTCACCTCGTCCTCCTCGCTCAGCTCGCCCTGTCTTTCGGACGCGTTTGCGCCGCCGTCGGGAGTTTCACCCGATTTTCAGACTTTCTCGGAGAGAGTTTGAATGCGTTGTTCAGAGTCCGCGGAGCGTTCGCTCTTCGGGATCGTGTCGTAGAACTCCTTGAGCTCTTTCATGTCCGCCTCGGTCGGAGAGGCGATGCGCTCGGCGAATGCGAGCACTTTTTCGAAAATGGTCATAGCGGGAAAATGAGGAGTAAGGGATGTTTCGGATTTTTCGACCGCATCGAGAGTGTCTTTGAGGGATTTTTTGAGGGAAAACAGCGCCTCGGGGTTTGCCGGCATCGAGACGACGGAGATCTCGTAAAGCTTCAGATCGGTGATCTCCCGGATCCTCCGGATGACATAGGGCGTCGTTGACTCCAACGATCGCTCTGCCTGCCACTCGTCCGCCGTCCGCTCTTTCCCGTCTTTGTCCAGATATCGCACCGAAAGGGCGAGCATTTTGAATCCGACGGAAAACGCCTTGATTGTCCCCGCGCGGATTTTCTGCATCACAGCGTCCGTATCGTGCCGCACCTCCGCAGAGATTTCGAGTGCCGATTTTCTGATGGCGTAGTCCGTGACCACCCCGACCGGTTTGTCGCTGTCGTGCTGGAGGAGGAGTACCGGATTCTTCATGTACTCGTCCATCGTCCCTGCAAACGCTTTCGTGCGGATGATGTCGTCGTGCGCGTCGATGGTGGGCGTCGAGGCTTTTCCGTGAATGCGGATGACCCCGTCGTCTTTCGTCTCGACGGCGTCGATGTCGAATTCCGCTTGGAAATACTGGAGGTCGTTCGGTTTCATGGGCATATGAGGATATGACTTCATCGTAGCGGACTTTTTCGCAGGCGAAATTTCGTCGTCGGTTTCTCCCGGATAGCGTGCCCGGGTGATCATCACGCATCGACAGTTGATATCGCGCTCGGACGGCGCATACTGATCTCCTGTCGCTTTCCACGCCTGTCGCCCCGGTATCCACTGTTCACGCTCGTTTGCTGTATGCGTGTCGCGCACGCGCAGATCGTGGCTCGTTATCCACTTTTTCTCGGCGAGAAATCCGCGCTTTTCCGTCTCCTCCACCGCGGCGAAATTGCCTTTGCCGTACGCCCGCCCGGTCTCGGTAATGGCGATTGTTTTAGCGCGAGCACTCGAAAAGACTTCGGGAGCGACGCTGCGGATCTCCTCGGCGATTTCCCGGTAGGTCTTGCTGTTTTGGAGTCATTCACGAATGATTGAGCGCACGCCATCGTTCGTGGTGTTTGAGATGCTGCCGCGATAGTCGGAGAGGTGGAGCCGTCGCATCTCAGCGAGGTATCGCGTCTGCTCGTCTGCGGGAATATCAAACGAGAGTCCGATACTCTCAGGCAGGGACGACAGGATTTCTTCTCGCGTCATTTCAAATCCGATGCGCCACGCCTGCTTCATTTTTGCGACCAGCTCGGCAACGAGCACCTCGTCCCATACCTCGAAAAAGTCATCGAGATCGTCGGGGTTTTGTGCTGTCTCTTTTTGTGAAAAGGCGTGTCGGCTTCGTGAAATTGTGTCATTCCCATCGTCGATGTTCGAGAGAAAATCCGCAAGCGCGAGCCGATAGCGATTGAGACGCTTGGCAATGGAGATTTCCGCTTTTTTCGCGAGACGGTCGAGGATGATTTCCTTTTCGATCATACTATGCGGGGTCATCGGATACGCTCTGGGCGCGCGGTCTCGCCACGATATCCTCGAGGCGTCCGACGACTCCGGAGACGACGAGCGTATCCGCCTCCTCTTCGTCCGAACGGGAGTAGCCGATTTCCTCGCGCGCCTCGTTTCGGGTGATCACGCCGCGATCGACGAGGCGGGAGACGGACTCGGTGCGTTCGGCGATGCCGTCCGAATGATTGTCGACGATACGCAGGGAGAGCGACGGATCCGAAAGCGCGATGAGACGGGTAAACACCTCCTCCAGAAATCGCTCGAGGGGTCGGATGGTGTTTTCGATGTACTTTGCCATTTGCGTCTCGGCGTTCGTGTAATTGATGCCCTCCGTGTACCCGAGGATGATCCTCGGCACGCCCATGGCAGCACAGATACGCTCGGTGGCGTATCGCCTCAGATTCAGAAATTCCATGTCTTTCCGGCTCTCGGCGAGCGTGATGACCTTGTCCACGGCGTTCGAGTAGAGCGTTTTGTGGGCGTTCTTTCCTCCGCGAAATTGCGTCTTCAGAGCGTCCGTCACCTCTCGGGCATTCTCATCCCCGAATTCCCGACCGATGGAGATGATGCGATCGGGCGATCATCCATTCGCGAAAAACGCCCAGTTTGATTTCGCCGCCTCGAGATCGCCCGCGATGTCATACAGCACGCCCTCCACATTTCCCATGCCGAAAAGCGGATTGTCCGGGTCGCGTGCGGAAAACGCGTGGACGATGTCGTCCGGATGAAACGAGGTCGTCCGTCCCCCGACACGCTGGATATACTCGATGATTTCCCCGGTCGCGGTCGCACGGATGCTCATCGATCGGGGGTCGAGCGTACGAAATCCCGCGAGTCTGCCGGTCGGTCATCGCACCACCTCGATGAAGACATTGCCCGCCACCTCATGATCGCGGATGATGTCATTCTTCAGACGAGCAAATCCGCCGTACGTCGACAGAAGCTCGGCTATCACCGGACTTTCGACCTCGTCGTCTGTACGCGAGAGCGCGTATCCGTCCTTTCCCGCGGTTTGCTGTTTCTCCTCCACGCACCGGCGCAGATCGGACGATTCTCGGTACAATCGGTAAAAGGTATCGAGGCAGGGATTCGGCGGCTCGGTGTCGATGCGGTCGATGAGCGTCGACCATCATCCCGTCTGATTCGGACTATACAGCAGTCATCGCCAGTCGATTCCCGAGACGAATTTTTGAATGGATGAAAACATAGATGCGGATGAGAGAGCGGTCGATACCATCGTACGCGGTCTCTCCGGACTGCGAAAAACTACACGACGAATCCGCGGCGAGGCGGCGAAAGCTCGAATATCATCCGCATCATGAGGCAGTCCGCAGCGTCCGGCGAGTGTCCGATGGTGCGGACGATATCCTCCTTTTTCGTCACCCGAAGCGGTCAGTCCTTGTCGTGATCGCGCTCTTTGATAGTCGAGAGCTCTTCGCGGATGCGCTCGCGCTCGTGCTCTTTCGCGCGGATTTTCACGCGTCATTCTCGGACGAGTCGGGAAAGCTCGAAATAGCACTGCGTCCGGAGATTAGAAAAATTGAGAAATTGTCCTCGGCGCTCTGCCTGTGATGATCCCCCGAGAAATCCGCGACACCCCCGCAGGCGGTCGACCACTCCGCCCCCGACGCCGTCCTCATCGACGACGATGCGTGAACGAGCGATACCGAGACGGCGCTCCAGCTCCTCGATGCGACGGGCGGTATACCCGGTGTCTTTCCCCTGCCATCGGTGGATCTCCGTCACGACGAGTCCCTGCCATGCCATGACGACCGTCTCATCCGAGCCCATTCGGGCGATGTCGCAGGAGAGATACTGCTCGCCCTCCGGAGTCTCGGAAATACCGTGAAAGCAGTCCTCGATATCCGACGGCATAAAGAGGTGCGACAGATCGTCGTCGTAGTCGAAATTTCCATACAGCAGACGTTCCCTCGTGATTTCGGAGGCGTTTTCGAGGGCGGCGATATACTCGGGGGTGATGTGCGGATTGTCTTTCGGCAGGGCGCGGATGAATCGACGACGCACCGTTTCGACTCCATCCCGATACGGCTTCCAGTAGCGCGCGTACACCCACTGCTGGTCGGGATTGAATGTATGCAGCACTTTGCCAAGCAGTCCGATTGTTCGATTCCTCTTTCGCCCCACGCGAGTATTCAGAATGTCGATACCGCGCTCGTCCACTTCATTTGCCTCGTCCACGAATGCGGCAGTCAGCTCCAGTCCTCCGAGACGGGTATAGAGGGGATCGGACGGCTGAAAGGCGAGATCAAGGAGAAACACCACGCTGCCGTTTGCGAATCGGATGATGTTTTCGTGGGCATTGTATCGGAAATCCCGATCGGGTTTCTGTGCGAGCGTGTCCGCGATTTCAAAGAGGGTGACAAGCGTCGTACGCTTCAGACGGGCGAGCTCGCTTCTGCCGACGGCGATCGCGACACCCGGATGCGACAGGCAGA
>JANQGT010000017.1 GCA_028277205.1 Candidatus Altimarinota bacterium | reverse complement strand
GGGGGAATACTGGCAGAAAAGTGCGGATTATGATGTATTCATAAACAGATAGTGAAGAAGTGGGTGACGACAGCGCACACAAAAGCGGGCAACCGTCCTAGGTCGCCAGACTTTTCACTCTTTTGTGCCTCTGAGCATCCAAAGAGGTGGACGGTCGCCCGTCATTCCCCCTTGGAGGTGGACAAATACTCAGAGAAGTGAAAAAAGAAATGAAAAATCTGGCACACCCAGTATATCCCATTTCAGACAATGTCAAAGACTGCCAAGGAAAATACGGTTGTATCGTGAGATTTCGCCATAGCCTTGCATTTTTTCCCATTTCATATAGTATTACGCCTGTCATACTCCTCTATCCAGCTCTATGGCGCGATCAGTTCTCACGATTTCCCTGCCGCACCCCGATATGAAACAACAGCTGCAAGATCGGGCGCGCCAGCGCGGACACGCATCGCTGTCGGCGTATATCCTGCATGCGCTGGCGGTAGAGGAGCAGATGATCCACGATGACGACGTGCTGCGGCTGGAGGCGCAGGCGATAGCGGACTACGAGCGCGGCGAGACGACGGCGGGGCTGGATCACCTGCGAGCCATCGCGGCATGAGAGTAGAAAATATCCATACGTCGAGAGATTTCGATGCACTGTTTGCCCGATGCCCAAAGCACATACAGAGGCGCGCAATCAGGATACTGGAGCTCTTTTTGCAAAATCCATTTCACCCGAGTCTGCGCCTACACAAACTCTCCGGCAAACTCGCGGGGCGGTGGAGCATCTCTATCACGATGAAATACCGCATCATTTTTCGCATAGAGCAAAACGACGCACTGCTCATCTCTATCGGGACACACAGCATCTATTCGTAGACGCGGGGCATTTTTGCGTTTGTCGGCGGGGTGTGATAGTATGCTATGGATAGCATATCCATACCCATACATGATCCGCATCGCTTACTCGATTTTCCTGGCTCTCGCGTTCTTTTTTCTCTCATCGTCGGTGATGAGTGCCGATGAGAGTGTCGTGGCTCCCGCCGAGGCGGAGACCGAGACCGCCGTCATGATAGAGTCTGAGGGCGACGGCGAGACTCCGCAGGAGGAGCTTTTGGATTTTTTGGATGAGGCATTTCATACCGAGGAGCTGGCGGAGGAGGCGGATACGGGACTGCCGCCGAGGTCCAGGAGCGCCGAGATCATCGACACATTCAAAGCCGAGCAGCGCGAATTGTTGTTTGAAAATATCCCGTTTACCTCCGAGGAGGAGCGTGTTCTCTTTGAAAAAGATCGGCGGATTTTCACCCTGCAGCAGCTGGTGGATCGCATCGTAAATGCGCGCGAACAGGTAGAGGAGCAGCGTGTGGGCATCACCCGAAAGCGCATAACGCTGCAGGAATACATCACCGAGCTCGATATCAGCATCGCACGCACCGAGGCGGAGATCACCGACATCCAGGAAAAAATCGCTGCGACGAATCGATCCATCGGGCGCTACTCGCTGGAGATCCGCCAGACACAGGAGCGCATCGCACGCGACCGAAAGATCATGCTGGACTATCTGTCGCACATTTACTCTCGCGGAGAGCTGGTCTATGCCGACGGACAGGACGTCGATCTCATCAAAACCGTCATCATGAACGACGGAGATATCGCCGAGATTTTCAATGCGCTGTATCACAAGACGCTCCTGGAGGCGACGGGACGCGGCTACATAGAGCGCTATCGCGATCTGGTCGCCGAGTACTACTACAAAAAGGAAGCGCTCAAAGAACAAAAGCGCGACGATCTGCGCATGCGCGCAAAGCTGTTTACAGCGCAGGAGGATATAGAGCTGCAGCGCGCACACAAGCAAAAAATCCTGGAAATTACCCAGGGGAAAGAACAGATATTCGAAGAATATATCACGAAAAAAATCGACGCGGAGGCGCAGGCGCGCGTGAAAATCCAGCAGGTCCTGGACGAATATCAGTCGGTGTACGATGATTTAGAGCAGCGATTTGGATGCGAAAATATCGCCGATCTCTGACCGGATGAGAGTGCGCCGCTCGACAGCTCGCGGGATATGACACTCCAGGAGCTCGCGGATACGGCATTTCGAGGTACGACGGAAACCGAGGAGTGCCTGCTTGCAAAGCGATTTTTCGACGCGGAAAAACGTCTGCGGATATCGGCGCGCGAGTCGGGCGTGGCGGATACCATGCTGTGGCCGGTCTCACCGCGAC
>JANQGT010000046.1 GCA_028277205.1 Candidatus Altimarinota bacterium | reverse complement strand
GTCCCTCGAACGATTTCGTCGCAGCAGCGACAGCGTCAGCGAATTTGACGGCCTCGTCAGCCGTGGCCCCGAGATTGATCGCAGCATTCGCAGCGGCCGCGACCTCCTCCTCCTCGACATTTCGTCGAGAACCAACATCGACGAGCTGATTTCTAAGAGCTCCAGCTGCTACCTCATTCAAACCGAGTCGAGCCGTCGCTCGATCGATGACCTGTTGAAAATCGAGGCTCTCCTGAACCTCTCCGACGATCGCTGTCCCGATCGCTAAGCCTGCTCCAGCGGCCGAGATCGCACCGAGAGAGGCGCGAAAACCTTTCGCCAGATCAGCAAACGACTCCTGAGCTCCGGACATATTCTTTTTCGTTCGGTCTGAAAAGCCTTTTACGTCGTCCCCAGCCTTATCGAACTCTTTTCCGACACGATCCGTCTCGGTCTTTGCTGTTCGGCTGAGCTCTTTGGCCCCTTTTTTGTACTCTGTGGTATCGAGACCGACTTTCTGATCAACTTTTGCCATCGTCAGGCCTCCTGTAAATAGAAATCGATGTCAGCCTGGGGAAGGCTGGCGATGTTCATCAACCCCCACCAAGTCCGTTGCCCGTCGCTTGGAGTCGGTCCAAAAAGTAACGACCAATCGCCGCGAGCTGCCACATATAGTAGTCGTTCGCCTTGGCATCTTTTTTTTTAATCTCACCTATGATCTCAGCGATCTCAGCGTCCCCCAATTCATTGATCGACGGATTCACAGTTTTAACAAGCGACTCGTATTGATCATGGAGATTGACGAGCTCCTCGTTCGTCAGCATGTTCAAAAATTTGTCGCCGAGCTGTGGCGTGTTGTCCACATGAGTCGCAGCTTTGAGAACTGCTTTCATAACAGCCTGGCTCTCCAATAAATCCCCAGTGTGTCCATCAGGGATTTTGAGCTGTGACTTTGCATTCGAGATTGCATTCGCGAGCTCCTCGCCGGGGAGCAGACGAGCCTGAACCTCTAACCCGTTATACTTGAGAACTAGAGGCAGCTTATATCCGGCCCTCATCTTTTCGAGGAGGGCCTCCGGAGAATTTTCTTTTGCTTTTGTAGTCATTAGAGACCCAGATCAGACAATCTCGATCGGCCGCTCTCATCCACGAAATCCAGCGCGAGGAGGTTGAGGCCCTTCGTTGCGTTTCCGACTGTCCCATTTCC
>JANQGT010000040.1 GCA_028277205.1 Candidatus Altimarinota bacterium | reverse complement strand
AAAATTAGCAGGACATTGCCGTTTAAAACGGAATATCCTCGAGTGCAATCTCCTCCTGCGATTGTTTCGCGCGTTCCTTTCCTGACTGTACTTGCACCGCGTCCGGAGGAAAATCCGTCGGCGGAAAGTCGTCATCCCCCGGAGGCGGCGCATTGCTTGATTGCGGCGAGGCGAGCATGATCAGATTCTCGCAGACGATTTCTGTCTTGTATCGTTTCGTGCCGTCCTGCGCGTCCCAGCTGCGAGTCTGGAGCCGTCCCTCGATGTAGACCTTTTTTCCTTTCATCAGGTACTGCTCGGCTATTTCAGCCAGCTTTTGCCAGCAGACGACGGAGTGATACTCGACCTGCTCTTGCTTTGCGCCGGCGGCATCTTTCCACGTGCGGTTTGTCGCGATGGAAAATGTGGCGACTTTCGCGCCGTTCGGAGTCTCACGGATCTCCGGGTCTTTTGTGAGATTGCCGAGGATTTGGGCTCTATTGAGTGATGAGGACATGGGGTGAAAGTAGTTATTTCGTAGCCGTATCCGACGGCTGGCGGTTATTTGTCTCCATACTCGCGTATGAGTTCGATATTGAGATACGCAAGCTCTGCGCTCTCTGCGTCGTTGTTCCCCATGCTATCGTATAGCTGCTCCTCGGTGAGGTAGTCGCCCTCCTCACATTCACTTCGTGGCTTTGCCTGCTGTGTGGATTTTTGAAAAACTATTTCTTGTGTCGCGTCTTTCTTTTCTTTCTTTTGATATTTTGCGTTCGGAAAGAACCTTAGGATATTGTCGATATCGTCGATATCCGGGTGAATGTTTATGGTGGGCATAGTGTGAAATAGTTATTCTTTAGCCGTATCCGACGACTGGCGGGGGTTATTGCTCGTACCTTGCGATCATCTCGTCATAAAACTCGAGCGCTCGCGGGTCGTCCGGTGGCGGGATGTCCCACTCGGGAAATCGGAGACGAATGGTCTCCACATAGTCCGTGAATTGCTTGGTACTCATATCCCGGGTTCGCAGGATATGTCGGACACGCCGGCGCCGGTCAAACCGGTTTCTAGAGGAGTATTGCGGGGCGCAGTACTCCAGCAGATCATCATGCAGCGAGTCCAGCGCCTCCCGTACGAGCCGGGCGGGCATCCCCGGAAATATCGCGCCTGTCTCCTGGGCGATGTACGGCAGGACAGCGGATCGGTAGTATCCCATCTGCTTTCAGCTCGCCTTTGATCGCTCCCGATCAAATCGGACGCGGTATCGTCCGTCTGAAAGCGCATGGAGTGCGGACTCGAGTAATCCGCGGTCGAGGATACCCTCGCGCTTTTCGATGGTGGTCGTTTTCATGATGGTGGCTATGGATGAGGGATGAAAACATTGCCCCTCGCCACCGCCACGATACGCGTGACGATCCATCCGCCGAGGACGGCACCCGCGATCAGGACAGCAAACGAATAGAGCATGAAATCGGGAATGTCCGTGAAGACGATGCTGTCCGGAGTATCCGGCGGCTCGGTGAGAGCGATGCCTGGGATGTCTATATCTGTACCGGAGTGTGTCGACATTGTCGACAATGGTTGCTGTGTGTCCATAATGATGAATACATAAGATATGGTATGAGAAATCCCCCTGTGATGCGTTCGAGGGGGATTTGTGTCTGTGTTTTCGGTGTTCCGGTTTGATGCCGGTTTGACGGTTACGCGCGTTCGGTTTGACGCTGGTTTGATACCGGTTTGATTTCGGTTTGATGCGATATATCTGCCGTTTTTGCGGTTTTTCGTGTTTGGATTTTTGCGGTGGTTTTCTCGGTAGGGCGGGGGAATTTTCGGATGGCGAATTCGCGTCCGGTGAGATCATTTGAAGCACACACGACATGACGCTCGTCGCGCCATTCGCAGATCGCCTCTTCGATCTCTTCGAGGGACTTTCCCTCGTTTCGTTTCAGGGCGTTTGCGTGTCCGCGCACCAGGATGTCCAGTGTCTCGAGTCGTCGTCGCAGACAGCGGTACGAGGTGTGCGAGAGGATGAAGGTATCCACCACCTCGCGCTCTGGAAATCCATCAAAGGTATACAGCCACCGGGCGAGGGCGCGCGGGGCGGGATCGAGGCGGCAGTACCGGCGAGACCGACGATACGCCTCCGTAGCCTCGGCGAGTCATCCGAGGACGGCTGCCGTGCGTTCCAGCGTCGTCTGCAGGGCGAATGTGAGTCCGCGATCGAGGAGGTCTCTTATGTGTTCGTAGCGCATAGGGTGAGAGGGATGAGGATGATGAGCGATCAGATATGGACGACGCAGAGTTCGTCGTCTGGCAGGAGTTCGTTCACACGGACTGATATGTCGCGCGTGATGGCGCTCTCGGGAGTCAGGTTTTCGACGGGGATCCGTCGTACGGGAATGTGTGAGGGGTGGTGTGTGGACATGGGATGAGGGGATGGGAGATAAAAACCGGGTATTGACGTCCGGGTATACTGGAGGGGTATTTTTTATGAGGCGAATGTATGAGCACCATCACGATCGAGGTTCCGGATCATCTCTCGGCGGATCAGCGTGCCGAGATGCTTGAGCACCTGAGAAAAGAGGCGGCGCATGTCGCGTATACCTATGAACTCAGTGCGAAATGGCAGGAGCTGAAAGACAAGCCCGACAGCTTTTGGTCAAATATTCCCGTTGACGCACTCGATGAGAAAGATTAGCAGTGTGCGTGAACCGGACGGGATTATTCTCTCTCTCGTCAAGCGCGGTATTCTCAAACAGTACTTGAAAGCAAAGGAACATTTGCTCTCATGACGATCACAGATGACCGATCTGAAACAGCGAAAGCCGAAGATGCTGGGACTTTGGCAGTTTCGCATCACGCGCAAATACCGAGCGATGTGCTCGTTCAAATGAGACGTGTTGCATGTATTTGAGATCAGTGATCATCAGGAGTAGTACTATCGAATAGAGAGATTTCGGCGGGTTTCCAGGGACGCACCGGGGATGTCGTCGCCGCGTTTCAGGGCGTCTTTGATAGAGGCTTTGTCGATTTCGGTTTTCACACGACGATAGTCGTCGGGGATACGGTGCTCGTCATCTATGCGCACACCCTCGCTCTTTCGGTATGAGAGGGTGAAATTACCGAAATGAACGGGCTTTCCCTGATAGAGTTTTGAAAATGCCGTATCCACGAGCACTTTCAGGCGTTCGATGTTTCGGGCTTCCGATTTCGCTTTTCGGTCGAGTCGGTCGCGCTCGGCTTGGTACGCGTCTTCGCTTGCCTTGCGATTTGCGATCTCGGCGCACAGGTGCTCCAGCGTTTCATTCGCTCGATAGACGAGGTCGTCGAGGGCGGTTTGTCGTTCGGCGACGATCTCGTCCGTCTCCAGCTGCTCGCCCGTATCCAGATCAAAACAGGCGTAGTAAGCATCGAGCGCCTGCTGGAATTCGTATGGGAGGGTGTAGAGGTTCATGAGGTGAAATGGTTAGTCGATGTTTGCGATGAGCTCTCGCTCCATCTGCAGCTCGTGATCGCGCCAGACATTCATCTGGAGGCGCCTCTCGATCTCGAGTGCTTCGGTGTGGGGAGGGTCGGTGAATTCGAATTGCATGGTGCGAATGGTTAGGTGCTTTCTGTATCGAGGTGCATGTGCGCGAGGACGTTTTGCGCGTCTATGAGCTCGAGGATTTTTTCGAGCGCGTGATCACGTTCGTTTTCATCGAGAAAGAGGATTTGGACGGGTTCGGTTGTTTCGTTGGATCCGTCGAAATAGCAGTCAATGCTGTACTCGACTTGTTCCGATGAATACTCGGCGTATCCGGGTTCGAGACGGACGAGTTTGTCCGTGTTGATGCAGTGATTGCAGAGAGTGAGAAACATGGTGTGAGAAGATTAGTGAAAGAAATATCGTATGAGGACGAGCATTACGACGATGATGGTCGTGTAGAATCCGGCGACGAAGAACATGCTCTCCGCAGATATACAGTCGCATGGATCGGTCGTGATGACGTTTCCCTCGGTGACTATGATGGATTTCATGTGTCGGGATGAGGAGTTGGAGGGGTCTCTCCGGATGGACTCGGATCGTCCGATGCGTCCGGTTGGTTCGGTTCGGTTGCCGGCTCTGGGGGTGTGGTTGTCTGTTCGATTTCGGCTTTGCGTGTGAGGATGAGCTCTCGCAGAGCGTCCGCACGCTCTTTACCGATGTCTGCGGTTTTTGATTTGAGTCGCTCGAAACAGGTTTTGAGCTCGTCGTTTGTGTCTGATGCACGGATGTCTCGTTCGAGTTCGTCGTTGATGCGGATGCGTTCGAGTTCGTAGTCGACACCCGATTCGTTCCATTCGGCGAGTGTCTGCCCTGTTTCTTCACTGATGACGAACGGATCGGCGTCGATGAAGAGTCCGGTACGGTCTTTGCTCGCTGTCGCCGCGTGCGTGTCTCGGTCGATATTGAGCATGAGGGTGAGCTCGTACTCGAATCCCTCGCGTTGAATGTCTTTGAGTCCCACCTTCTTGACTTTCTTGTCCTCCGTCTGGATGGTATCCGTCTTGGAGCGGGCGGTCGTGATGGTGTGGCAGGATGAGTTGATGATGGCATAGATAAAGGATTGATGACGAGGGGTTGTCTTTGACCACGCCGACCAGGTATTACCTTTGAATTTCGTCTGTGCCAAAAGCTCGTTTGATTCGAGGCATCCACCTTTTCCATCCCATTCGTGCGTGACGGAGTCAATGATTATGACCTCGAATCCCGCTTCTTCGCAGGTGTGTATCGCCTCGATGTACCGTTCGGGAGAGAATGGCGCTTCGAGCGTGAGGACAGCGTAGTCTCCGAGATCGCTATAGAGATCGCCCGATCCGTTTTCGGTGTCTATGAGGGCGATTTTGCTCCAGTCGCTCGCGATACCGCGGGCAAGCAGGAGGGCGGAATAGGTCTTGCCGGATCCGGATGGTCACGAGAGTCCGATGCGCAGCTTCGCTTTCCAGCGTTCGGCTTTTCGTATGGTGAATGATGACATGGGGTGCGAATGATTAGAGGGCGTCCAGTGCTTCGAGTGCGAGCGTGAATGCTGCCGCTATGAGCACGGATGTGATGATTGGCTCCATGGGGAAAATTCGTTAGGCGTTTTCGGCTTCGATTTCTTCGCGCTCCTCTCGTTCGCTCGTCTCGATGAAGAGGTCTCGCAATTCGGCGCGCAGCCACTGGATTTCCTGCGAGCGGAGGTTTGCCGCCTCGATGAGCTCGAGGATTCTCGCAGGTCGTGATCGGATGTGGTTCATGGGTCTTTCTGATAACGGGGTATGATGTGTCCGTATGCCTCGTAGAGTGGGGTCGTCATCTTGGGTTTCGCGATTGTGCGAGCAAATTCCCGTGAGAGATCTTTGTGTGTCATGTCCAGGAATTCGGGACTGATGATGAAGAATCCGTTTCCGAGGGGCAGGAGCCATTCGCCATCTTTATAGATGAGCGAGTCCCGGACGATTTTGGGCTTGTCTTTTACGGGCGATTTCATAGAATGGGAGACAAAGTTCTTTGGTGAGGATTTTTCGTATCAAGTCCCCTATGGGGGCTTTTTGCGAATGGGGAGAGGGACGGGTCAGGCACGGGAGTGTGGGAGACGCATGGTGGGGGGGTTAGAGACGAACGGATGTGAGCGTTTCTTCTTCTGGTGCAAAGAGTTCGATGATGCTGTAGTTTGTTCCGAGAATTTCGTTGAGTGCGTCACGCATTCGTACTTTTGTGTTGAGACTGAATCGATTATTTTTGAGCGCCATACCGACTGTAGAGGTTCGTACTCCCATTTTTCTTGCGACCATGGATCGCAGTCCATAGTTTTCATCGAAAAATCTATGGATCTTTCTTCGAGGATGTGTGTTATTGTTATAGTTTTGTACGACAGGCATAATGCGAAGTTTTATGAAGATACTTTGATAAATCGGTATCTCTTTGGTGATGTAGAAAATGAATCTGTCGTCAGTGTATTGAATATATACGACATAGTCAAATCTTTTTGAAGAGATTTGTACGTTTTTATCTTGCGTTTTTGTCAGTATTCATTATCGTTTTTACGACATTGCTTGTTTATTTCACTATGCGAGAGCACGACCTTGACTTCGACAGAGAGTTTTTTGGGCGATATATTGCTCAGCGGTTGAGTGATCGACGCAAATCTCTCGACATCACGCTCGTAGAGCTTGCGAAGCGACTCGGACTGAAACACCCGACCATCACGGGCATTTTGAATGGACGAGCGCTTGCGAGTATCAGCAAGTATTGATCTATTGCTCGACAGCTCGGATATTCACACGACGAGTTTGATGCGCTCGTCGTGGAGGCACGCCGCGCAGAGCTTGTATCGCGATGAATTACTCCAAGCGATTCGGGAAATATCGACACAGCAATCAGACAGGATTTCGGCGTATCGAGTCCCGAGGCGATCGAGCGGATAAAGGAGTATATCGAGCTCATGCGAGAGCGGTATCGGGATGATGAGGCGCCGCCGATGAAGGGTGTTCCGTTGGTGGATCCGAGTTTTCCGTCTCTGTATCGGCGGGACGGTCTGGGCGATAGTCATGGCAAAGAAAATTAGGCAAACAATGGCTCGGACTCGATAATCTCGGCATCCACGATGGACGGCTTGTCCATGAGTCGACGGATGAATTCGACGCCTTTCGGGGTGATGCCCGCCTGCGAGTACTGGCGAAAGATGTCTCCGTGTCGATATTCCGTCTGTACGACGCGAAAGTATCCGCGATCGATGTACTTTTGCTTCGGGAGTCTGCCTTTGAAAACTCCTCTTGAGCGCAGAAAATTGAAGAGTCGGTTTTGTCCCGTCCCGAGAGACTTTGCGACATTCGCGACACTCTCCGTCCCGTTCGCACTCATGTATCGGTCGTATGCTTCAGCTTTCGGACGGCGAGACTCGGCGAGCAGGAGGGCGCGCTCTTTTTCTTCTTCCGATTTCAGGGCGAGCATCAGAGCTTCTTTCATCGTCGTCGGGACGGCGATCGGCTGTGTTTGCTCAGCGATGTATTCGCGCATGCGGCGAAATTCTTTGATGTACGCTTTTTTGAATTGCATTGCCCGCTCTCCCGTGTATCCCATCGCGAGGAGTGTGAATCAATCCTCGGTGAGGCGATATCCCCGTTGACTTCTTCCTCGTGAGTCCTGATATTCAATGAGTCCAAAATTGGGCGCATCGAATTCCGGGTCTCAGAGCAGAGACTCTATGTCTCGGAGGACATGCTTGTGTTCCTTGCCAAACACCTCGGCGATGTTCATGGAGGTCGTCCAGAGCTGTCCGTCTTCACGGGGAGTGATGGTGATGAGGGCGGTCATGAGAGAGGGGTTAGGAGTGTGCGGGCTCGGGATCTGTCGCGGGATCTGTCGCGGGAGAGAAGAGGTCGTGGATGGTGTAGTTGGTGCCGAGGAGGTCGTTGATGGCGTCTCGAAATCGAATCTTTGTATCGAAGCGAAATCGTGATCGTTGGATAATGCCATCAACCGTTTGTCTCTTAACTCATAGTCGTTTTGCGACTTGTGTAGTCATTCAGAAGTTACTTTTGAAGATCTCGTGCACGAGAAGAGGGGTTTGCATTTTTCTAAATTATCCAAAACTGTGTAACTTATGAGCATATAAAAAGGAAGCATTTATTTCCTCTTGCATATGTTCTAAATCAGATTATCTAATTCTGTGTAAAAAGCAAGAAAATATTACACGATTTGTCAGATTTTCCCTTGATTTTATTCGAAAAAGTTATATAAATTTGTCGAAAATAATGTATCTTATGGCTACAAAGAAAAAACTCATAGATACTGAATTTATCCAAAGCTATGTTGCAGATAGACTGGATGAAGCGGTGCGCGAAAAAAATATGACTCTCGCTGAGATTGCGGAAAAGATTTGATTCACCACATCGTACGTTTTTAATGTTCTAAGAGGCAAAAATGCAACGCTCAATTATGAGATATATCTAAAAATCGCCGGAGCTATTGGTTTGTCTGAAAATAATCTTCAGTCTTTCATAAACGAAGCAGGATTCAAGGCTTTAGATTATAGTAAAGAAAAGTCCGACCACGACAACGATCCCGAATACGCACTCAAATCCCTTGTAGGTGACGATCCGCGTGCACACCAGGAGGCAAAGATGTTTATCGACTATCTCAAAAATAAATACCCAGAGTAGTCTTTTACTGCCTTTGTCATGGATACATCTTCTACTCCAAGTACGTTTGCGATTTCTCGTGATACTTCTTTGTCGACGACACAGAAAGGTGAGTCATATCAGATTATTTGCGGCGATGCTTTGGAGGTGCTCAAAACTCTGCCCGAAAATTCTATACAGCTCGTCGTCACATCGCCACCCTATGCAGACCAACGCAAACATACCTATGGTGGTATTCATCCTGATCAGTATGTTGAGTGGTTTCTCCCGATTGCGAAAGAGCTTTTTCGTGTACTTGCACCGACGGGTACTTTTGTTATCAATATCAAGGAAAAAGCAATAAACGGCGAACGAAGCACGTACGTACTTGAGCTGATTTTGGCACTGAGACAGCAATGATGGTTGTGGACGGAGGAATTTATCTGGCATAAAAAAAATTGTCATCCCGGTAAATGGCCGAATCGGTTTCGAGATGCTTGGGAACGATTATTGCAATTCAATAAATCAAAGCATTTTTCCATGTATCAAGAAAGTGTCATGGTGCCGATATGAGACTGGGCAAAAACGCGTCTACGAAAGCTCTGAGAAAATGATACGAAACGGAGTAATACTGCTAATAAAAGCGGATTTGGAAAAAATATTAGCAATTGGATTGGGAGAGATATGGTATATCCATCGAATGTTTTGCAGTTTGCCACCGAGTGCGCAAATCGATCACATTCGGCAGTTTTTCCTGAGTCTCTTCCCGAATGGTTTATTCGATTATTTACTCGGGAGGGCGATATCGTTCTTGACCCATTTGCAGGATCATGCACGACACTTCTCGCAGCACAGAGAGCGTGAAGAAAGTCTATCGGTATCGAGATACTGCCGGAGTACTGCCGTATCGGCGAGATGCGCATGGATTTACTATCAACAACCTAAACACTCCTATGAATCAAGCTTCTAATGATATACAGGCAATCGTGGGTTCGTATGTCGAGTCTCATATTCATGAGTTCCACGATACAATGTTACACCAACTTAAAAATCTGTCACTGCGTGGTATTTTACGTCGTAAAAATCCATACCTCTTTCGTGTAAAAAATCTTCTCACTGCGGAGGAAATTATTCGCTCTTTTCTCGAAGCTTTTTTATCTTCTCGAGAGGAAACAATATTTTGAGCGTGGCTTGAGTCATTGGCAATTTTTGTGAATGAAAACACATTTGGTTGATGGAAATCATCCACACAGGGAATTGACTTGGAGTTTTTTTGATGAAAAACAAGAGAGATTCGATATATCGTCTCGATAAAGTCCTGACCAAACTGGGGCAACAGTAGTCAGATTGCGAAAATGTGTGAAGATTTTCGTCGTGCGAAAAAAGTCATTCGTCAGTCCGATCCAGATATTCGAGTAGAGGCAATCAACGGGTGTTGCTACTGACGGAGAAGCAATCCTGATAAATGAGATTACAGCAAGTATTGTGGGGAGCGCTTTTGGGCATTTATCTCATGATATTCCAGTCTCTATACGGATATCATTGTTCCTCTCGGGCACG
The DNA here is from genome assembly GCA_028277205.1 of Candidatus Altimarinota bacterium. GTDB lineage: Bacteria > Patescibacteriota > Gracilibacteria > BD1-5 > UBA2023 > JANQGT01. The sequence continues at coordinate 19,815 of JANQGT010000040.1, read as the reverse complement.
AAGCACGTCAACACTCAGAGGTATATCAGCTCTGACTTGCCAAAATAATCAACACATTTTCACAGGAATTTCATCAAGAATTTTGTCATCAGGACGGCACGATTGATTGGCAAAAGATAATAAGTATAAACTCATCCATATCTGGAAAAGGATAATCTCTATTCTATGACCGACTACTCCATCAATATCCACGCTCTCGCCCGGGACGCCGGCATCGCGATTGAGGATTGTCCGTTTGAGCATATGGACGGCATCGTCGTACGCCTGCGTCAGCGTGCATTCGTCGGTCTCCGGAAGACAGCGGATATTCGCACGAAACGCTATGCTCTGGCGCATGAGATGGGGCACGTTCGGGATGGGACGGCAACGAGTCGATACTGCCTACTTGCCGAGAGGCGTGCCGATCGTCTCGCTCGAGCGAGTGTGATACCGGAGGGGTGATTGCGTCGAGCGATAGAGGACGGACATACGGAGTACTCGGTGCTCGCATCGCTCTTTGGAGTGAGTGAAGAAGTGGTGGAGCAGCGCTGCAAAGAAGTCTTCAATTCCTAATTTTTCCATACTATGCCCGAGACTCCCGCGACCAAGACATGCCCCCACTGCCAAGAGGAGATCGCAAAGGCGGCAAAAAAGTGTCCTCACTGTCAAAGCGATCTCCGAAGCTGGATTAATCGCCACCCCATCTGAGCTATCATTCTGCTCATGTTTCTCTCGGGAGCTGCACTAAATTTTATCCAGGAGCAACAGGGGGACACATTCAATCCGCCTACCATCCAGACAGAACAATCTCCTCCGACTCCGAGCCGTCTGGAGGAAGAGTCAAAAAAAATCGAGATAGACTGATGGGTGGAGGAAGGCACCTTTACTCCCGAGGCAGTCCTCAAAATCACGAATAATACGGGACACCCCATCGATCTGTTCGCTTTCTCGGCACAGCTCTTCAATAATGCGGACGAACGACAACGATCGCAGATATCGGGCGATACCGAGTTTCGAGGGCAGTCACAGGAGATATTGCCGGCGGGAGGGACGGTGACACGGAGGTGGCAGCTCTCCCTATTTCCCCATGCGAAAAAGATAGGCTTTATCACGATCGAGAAAATCCACTATCAGGATACAGGGGAGACGATCGAGTAGGAGGTGGTGGAGCGGAGGTGTGGGGAGGTGTTTCGAATATAAAAGTGAATAGAAAGTGAATAAAAAGTGAAAGACAAGTGCTATGAAATTGATTTTTATTAAAATTGTGCTATGATTTTTTGTACAAGAGTGCAAAGAAATAGTTCAAAAATCTTCTTTTTTCTTTACTTGACTATGACCATAAGTACTCTTACAGATTTACAAACCATAGACAGCGAGCTTCTTGCTCAATACATCCTCTGGAAAGTTGGCAAGGCTTCGCATCTGAAAGTCCAGAAGCTCCTATACTACATACAGGGGTACCATTTAGCGTACTTTGATGAGCCAGTCATTGAGGATGATTTTGAGGCGTGGGTACACGGGCCGGTATCGAGGAGGCTTTTCGATCGGCTCAAGGATAAATCACTTTTGCATTGAGAAGTCGATTATGTTCAAAACCCGACAGAAGAAAGACCTATTGAAGAGATAATCCGTGAGAAATTGACTGCGGATCAAATTGAACTCATAGACGAAGTGCTGGCGATGCTTTGAGAGTATCAGGGGATTGTGCTTGAGCAGATGACTCATGCTGAAAAGCCATGGCAAGATGCGCGCAGAGGTTTTGATCCCGGAGAGAAGTGTGAAAATATCATTGATAGAGAAAAAATCAAAGAGTTCTTTCGTCCACGTGTTGTGCATGGCTAAAAAACGAAACAACTCTAAGATCTGGAAAAGACCAGATCGTGGTCACTTGTTCCGCTCTCCGCAGTCAGAGGAGCTGTGAAACGAATGGTTTGTTGTCAGTTTTGCTCATGCAGACAGAAATCAGGGACAACAGTTTTCTGAGTGTGAATCAAAGCATTTAGCGAAAATGTGCGAGATATTTCGTAACTACGGAAGGAATCCCCTCATGCATTCTGTAGATGGAAACACGTTTACGCGATATGGAGACTTTCCTCCGAAAGATAAAACGAACTATACGCATCCCGAGCAAGTGCCTCAAGATGCAAAGTGGGCAAGCATTCATTTGAATGGAAAATTCCGCATCATAGGATATATTGTGAAGAATATATTTTATCTCGTATTTTTAGACCCAGATCACAAATTTTGGAATAGCCCGAAGAAGCATACATAAGCATCAGGTGGGCATTAAATTTGTAAAAACCAACAAAAACGATACAATTGTTTCAATTCGATTTTGAATTCCAACAAAATTTTTATGGTCGCAAATCTCGGAGTTTTCGTAAAACAAGCCGCAGGATACAAAGCGTTTGTTCCATGACCTTTTCCGCAAAGCGTGAACCTTATTCCTGATCACAGACTTGATAGAAAACACTCCGAGGCGGTGCATGTCATAGGAAAATTGGACGGTATTACGCAGTTACTTCCGGATAAAGATTTCTTCCTATATATGTTTAAGCGAAAAGATGCTGCGTCGTCGAGTCAAATAGAAGGCACTCAAGCTACCATAATGGACGCAATTGAAGCCGAGGCGGGCATCGAATCGAAACTACCACAAGATGTTGATGATATCCTGCACTATCTCAAAGCGCTCAACTACGGACTTGACCGAATAAAGAGTTTTCCTCTCTCCGGACGCTTTATTTGTGAACTCCACAAAGAACTGATGATAGACGCAAGGGCAGATAGTTTTGCCTTTCCATGAGAATTTCGCACCTCACAAAACTGGATTGGCGGCACTTCACCGAACAATGCCCGATTTGTGCCACCCCCGGCACATGAAATTCCGAAAGCAATCGGAGATTTGGAAAAGTTCTTGCACGAGAATGACGACACTCCCGTACTTATAAAGACTGGACTTATACATGCTCAATTCGAGACAATCCATCCGTTCGCCGATGGAAATGGACGAACATGACGCCTGCTTGTAACCATGTATCTTTGGCATAAAGGACTTTTAGAAATGCCGGTACTCTACCTCTCCTCTTTTTTCAAAGAGAATCAACAACTCTACTATGAATTCCTCGATGCATACCACTCAGTTCCAGATTGACCAAATAAATGGATTGACTTCTTCTTGGATGGACTTATTGAAACAGGTAACTCGGCAATCGTCACATCAAGGAGGATTGTAGAAATTCGCGAAGAAGATTCGATAAAAATTCGTTCTCTCGGAAAAAGCGTGGCACAAGCGGCAAGTAAGGTTGTTATGAATCTTTATCAGTATCCGATCGTAGATGTGGCGATGGTCGCAAAATGGACCTGATATAGCCATCAATGAGCTCAAAATATTGTCGACAAACTGGTAGCAATAGAATTACTGGCACCAAAAGATCCGGAGCAACGATACGCAAAAAAGTATGCACATACTCGCTATCTTGACGCGTTTATATAAAACCCATGCCCACCATCATCTACCTCCGCAAATCCACGGATCGCTCGGATAAACAAGCACTCTCCCTTTCCGCCCAGCTGGATGAGTGCCGAAAGATCGCCGAGCGCGAGTGACTGATCGTCGTGGAAGTCATCGAAGAAGCGAGATCCGCGAAAGAACCGGGTCGTCCCGAATTCAATCGGATGATGTCCCGCATTCACGAGGGCGAGACGGACTCCATCATCTGCTGGAAACTCGATCGTCTCTCGCGCAATCCCGTAGACGAGGGCGCGATCAAATGGGCACTGCAGGAGGCACGCATCAAGGGCATATACACCGCCATGGACGGCGTATTTCGTCCCGGAGACAATGTCGTGATGGTCGGACTGCATTTCGGAATGAGCGCGCAGTATGTCCTAGAGCTCAAGAAGAATACGATGCGCGGCATGAGAAAGAAGCTCGAGATGGGTGGCGCCGTTTCCCATGCTCCGTATGGCTACCGAAACGACCGCCTCAAAAAGACCATCGAAGTAGATGAAATCGCATCGTGAATCGTACGAAAAATATTTGAAATGCGCTCACGCGGGAGAGGATTCGGAGACATTGCAAAAACACTGAATGCCGAGTGAGCTCGCACCCGATCGTGAAAGCCTTTCGGCACTTCCACCATCGAGCATATCATCCGAAATCGTTTCTATCTCGGCATCGTCAAATTTGCCGGGGACTATTTCGTCGGAAATCACGAGCGATTCATCCCCGAGCATCTCTGGAAACAGGCGAATGCCCTCGTGCGATCCTACGAAGGATACAAACACCAGGACTTTCTCTTCAAAGGACTCGTGTACTCAAAGCAAACCGGAAAACTCCTCACCGCCTCCCGGTCGAAATGAAAGTACGCATACTATCATCCACAGGGATCGAGCGATGATCCCGTGCGCATTTCCGAGAAAGCCATCCTCGACTATTTCGACGAGCACATCCATCGGTACACCATCCCCGCCGAGTACCGGGATGATTTCCTCCAGTGACTGCAGGATTATCACGACGTGCAATTTGCAAATACTCGCGAGACGAGAAAGAGTGTGGAGAAAGAGCTCACCCAGTGCGCGGACAAAAAGAAACGCCTCCTCGAGCTCTCCGTGAAATGACTCATCGACGAGGAAGAGTTTCGAAAAGAACGTGAGGAGATCTCCCTGCGCGAGACAAATCTCAAAAGAGATCTCGCCGGACTCGGGTACATAGACGACGCTCTGCTTACGAGTGCGAGAGAAATTATCCAACTGCTTTCAGACCTGTCCCAGACTTGGAAAACACTGGATACCATCCAGAAAGGGTTATTCATCCGTTCGGCAATTATCCAACTTTCCGTTGACTCCGAAAAACAGCTCTACATACACGAAAACCGAGCCTTTGAGATGCTCGGTTTGCTGAATAATCCAGGATGGCAGCCCCGCTAGGAATCGAACCCAGATCAGAGGATTTGGAGTCCCCTATTCTCACCATTGAACTACGGGGCTATACAGGCAACGCTCTCGATATATTTGTGCGAGAGTTGCCCGAAGAAATTTTTATATGAAAAACCGCTGAAACGACATGACTGCATCACCGACCACCTGCCCCACCGTCTTTTCGGGATCGACGACGAATTGCTGTGTCAGCAGCGCATTTTCCTCTCGGAATTTTCGGATCTTTCCCTCGATGATTTTTTCTAAAATTTCTGTGGGCTTATTTGCATTCTTCGGATCTTCCTGTAGCTGTGCGAGGGCGATTTCCCGTTCCTTTTCGACCATAGACTCGGGGATGTCTTCGGGTTTCAGGACCTCCGGCGCTGTCGCGGTGATGTGCATCGCGACCGGACGGAGCGCCTCGATATCCGCATCCGCGGTGCCGACGACGACTGCTGCCACTTTATTGTTTGAGTGGACGTAGTACGCGACCGTGTCGCCGGTGATCGCTGTGAGCGCGTTTATCTGGATATTTTCTCCGATCTTCAGGACATACTCGGTTTTCAATGCTTCCGCCTCGGTCATCGCCTGTTCGTCGCTTTGTGCATTTTTTCGGATCTCGAGAAATTTTCGACACATCTCGTCAAACACGTCATTTCGTGCGACAAAATCAGTCTCGCACGATACGGAGACGACATACGCGGTATTGTCACCCTGATCGATGATGATTTTTCCCTCGGATGTTTCATTGTCCGCGCGCTTTGCGGCTTTGGCGATACCGCGTTTTCTGAGGATTTCGAGAGCCATGTCGAGATCACCGTCCGCCTCTTCGAGCGCTTTTTTGCAGTCGGCAAATCCGACGAGCGTACGATTTCGCAGAGTCTTGACCAGTTCCATGCTGACAGCCATAGTTTCGATGGGGTAAAAATTAGAGATATTTTCCGATGAAAGGGAGCGGGGGTCGCTCGCCCGAGAATGCCTGAAATCCGAACCAGAGAGCCATGGGGATATAGATGAGCGCGAGCCCCAGCCATACGAGAAATCCTCCCGGGACCAAAATGGCAAGTACGATATACGGCACAAATATGCATATTCCCTGCTTCGCGTGAAATCGGACGAATATGTCCCTATCGTCACTGAGGATGAATCCCAGGATAAAGCCGAACGGCGCGTAGCAAAGAGCGGCAATAAAGCGCTCGTGATTCCTGAGTCCGTCTTTGCGCTCGTAGAGTTTTTCGTCTCGATCCTCCGGCATGCGAAAAATTTAGTGTTCGGATCTCGGATTAGGCTCGACGCTTTCGGCAGTCGGTTTTTGCTCGACGCGTCGGATTTTATTGGTATTTTCCGTGGTTTTCGGTTTTTTGATATGGGGCTTGAGTGCGTTTAGGATATAGTCGAGTGACTTGATAGAGTTGACATTGCACGGGACGAAATGATTTGCCATGTCGATATCTCCTGTCGAGCCCAAAAGCGCGATACTCGCAATACGCAGTTTTTTTGCTTCTTCGAGGGCGAGAGACTCGTATTTTCCATCAATGACGAAGACTACGTCGGGCACCTTTTTCATATCGCGAATTCCCTGATAGGATCGGCGCAGCTCATTGAGCTCTTTGATTCGTACCGCCCGCTCTTTTTTCGTCAGACCGTCGAGCGCTCCGTTTTCCAGCTCTTCTTCCAGTTTTACAAATGTCGTGATGCGTCGTTTGATCGTGGAAAAATTTGTCAGAAGACCCGGTACCCATTTGGAGTGCACGTAGAAAATTCCGGTTTCTTCGGCAAATTGTTTCACGAGCTCTCGTGCTTGGATCTTTGTCCCGACGATGAGGATGGTCTTTCCCTTCGCAGAAAAATCCGAAAGCGCCTCCTGACACCACTGGAGACATGCTTCGGTCTTGTACAGATCAAAAACGTGAACGTCATTTTGCGCGCCGTAGATATACTCGCGCATTTTCGGCGACCAGTATCGCCGCTTGAATCCTATATGCACCGCATTCGCGAGCATCTCTCGAACCGTTGCGTCCGACATAGCTATATGATAAAGCCTTAATAAAAACCGGATCGGGAACGATCGCACTGTCGAAATCATGAGGATAGATCTCCAGGCGTAGCGCGTCTGTATGCCGATGATCGGATCTCGCGTACGCATTTTCCACGTACGAAGACACACTCATTATAGAAAAATTTTTCAAAAGGCAAAATGAATTTGCATGATCGTATCGATGATGATCGCACAGTGCCAGAGCACTATTTTTTCATACGCTCCAGAAAACATCGCGTCGTCGGATCCGATGTATCCAAAAAATATCGCCACGGCAATGTCGCGCTCTCTGCAGCATATCCGATCCCTATACGCGCAGATGTGTGAATTTTTTGCTTTGGAATCACGATACCCCGATATATTCGTACCGGCGAATCCTCATCGAAAACCCGGTATCATCGGTGCGCATCGGTGATGTCGAGCTGTTTTGTCAGCTTGCCCGGTCATGAGATGGCTACTCATTCGCGAGTATACCATACGCCCCGCAGCAGTACCGCCCCGGGAAATCCCGGCTCCATCGTCGTGATATTGAGCATCCAGTGAATACCATAGCAGAGGTAGATATACAGCGCACCGGTCGTATCGTACATGGGGGTATTTCGCGGAGTGCGTCCGCGGGCGGCATGAGATGCGCGATCGTCATACCCGTGATACGCCTCCGTCTGTGTGATGATGGCGACGTGTCGATCTGTCGGCGTCTCGTGGACCAGCACAGCACCCAGGAGCGCGCGAGCGACATCGCATGTGTGACGAAGGTAGAAGCTGGCGGGAAGTATCATACCCCACGATAAAGCAAGCATCTCGGAAGCGGGTAAACACAGCACGTATTTTCTAAAAAGGCATACAAAATGCAAGCGAATAGACTGCTGTCGAGCACGCTGCATTCGAATCTCGAAGGGGGATACAGTGTTCTTGCTTTTAATTTTAGCACCTGTATAATGCGAGTGCCAGATAGGAAATTTTCTCCGCTTGGCACAACACTTCTCTTCTCTTTATTCTCTCACTTTTTCCCCTATGTTTCAGGCAAAGGCCTCATACTGCACGCGCAGTCGGGATGGGCGCGCACACCATTTCGAGCGGACTTTTTCGGACGCTCGCAAATATCGGAAATTTCTCCAAAATCATCCCGAGCATGATATCGGCGACATGTTTGCAGTCTTCGGGCGCGGTCGTGCACTTGATCCGCTCGGATGGGTAGCGGATATATCCGACGAGCCCATGCAAACCCGCTCTCCTGAAGATCAGGAGTATCTCCCCACAGGCGTTTCGCTCGAAAAATACGAAGACGAGATGGCGCGCATCGATGAAGAAGCGCGCACTCGCGATCAGCGAATTCGAGTACTTGAGGCGTCGCGAGATCGTCTTTACTCGTACATCGAGCGCTTTGAGAAAGCGGGGCGTACGGACATGATGGACTCGGCGAAAGCCGATCTCGAGAAAATCAATACCGAACTCGAAAAGCTCAAGAGTCGAGAATAAATCGAAAGCATCCATAGACTTTTCATGAAAAGCGAATACCGTATCGGTGTTCGTCTTTTTTGTTTTATCGCGATGAAAACACGGCTCATCATCTGCATGCTCGGGGTGTGCATATCTCTCTCGCATGTGCATGGCGCGTCCGGGCGAGAATCGGTGCCATATCTCCCGGTCGTAAAAATTTTCGCGTATGATCTCGCATACGGCGAATATCCGAAAATCATCTCGCATGGAAGCGCCTCTGTCATCGGTACTGACGGACTCCTGCTCTCAAATCATCATGTCGTCCACGATCAGTACGGCATGCCGGTCGATGCGCTCGTCGTGTGCGCCACGACACGAAACGACATAACTCCCGTGTGTGACTATACTGCATCCATCGTCGATGCCGACGAATCTCTGGATCTTGCGCTTTTGCGGATAGATCCCGTGGATGTGCAGGGAGATACGATAGAGGATTTTTCGATGTTTTCTTTCTTTGAATTTGCGCTAAAAGAAAGCATCGACACGACCGAAGAAGTAACGGCGCTCGGCTATCCCGCCATCGGGACCGATACGCTGAGTCGCACACGCGGTGTGATCAGCGGTACGGTCGAGTTTTCCGGGTATCGGTATATCAAAACGGATGCACTCATCGCAGGAGGCAACTCGGGCGGAGCGCTCCTCGACGATGCGGGGCGACTTTTGGGAGTGCCGACATTCATTCGATTTGATGAGACGCAGGGAAGCCTAGGGTACGCTCTCGATATATCCGAAGCTCGGGAATGGATCTCCGAGCATAGCGAGGATACGCCGACTCCTCGTGACGAGGATGCCCTGAATCGCATCCTCTCGGTACGAAGAGCCATGGCAAACGCGCGCATGCAGGACGTACTTTCCGATCCGATTTTTACTTTGAAAAATCTCGAGCACTTTGTATTTGAAGAGTATATCCCGGAGCACCGAGTCGTCCTCTCATCGCGAGGAGATGCTCTGCAGAGCGTCTCCGGCGTCTCTGTCGAGTTTTTTCGGCTCGCGCGTTTTGCTGACGAAGAAGGATTTTTACACATGCTGAGAGTGATGGGGCTGTACGATCCGGATGCGCAGACCATCCGAAAATACGCTGACGAATCGGGAGATTTTCCGCTCTATCGGGTCATCTCCCGATTTGACGCATCATGAGGCAGCGCAGAAATAAATCGTCAATTCTTCGCGCCGGTATGAGAAAATGGAGGGGTGCTGTTTCAGTTTTTCGCCGAGGCATGATATGAGGATGCGGAAATCTCCGAGGATATAGAGACGTTTTTTCGCGATTTTGATCTCTCGGACTCCGCCTCAAAACACGCTCCCGCTCCCCTCTCATTTCCCGCGCTCGGTATCGAGATCCCGGCGTCGGACTCGCTGTCGGCATTTCCGGAGTCTGGCGCATTCATGGTATTTTTTGGAAAGGAAGATCGAGGAATCCATATCATCCTGACGCCGCGATGAAGTGATGAAAATACTGCATTTGACTCGGAAGCGGAGTATCGCACCGTCGTAGATGGATACCCAAATGATACGCACGAGCAGTTTTTCATCCGAGACACGCTCTGATACATACTCTGTCCGCAGCAGACGTGATACAGTGTGGGCTTTGCCGTTCGCGATGCCGACGGACTCCCCTTTCCCGAGATACGCGGATGCTCCATCGTATTTCCCGCGCTATCGGGATCGGACGGTGTGCGCTACTCGCTGGAGGCGTATGTCTATGCCCCGAGCGCATCACTCGAAAAAGCCGTAGAGGTCGGATACGAATTTCTGGGCTGGATGCTGGATATGGACATATCTGCCGAGGCACTGCCAAATCCGGCACGCACGATCGAAATGCCGTATGCGGATCTCTTTGACCAGAGTCGTGCCTACCGACAAAAAATCGCATGGCTTTACGAGCATGGATTGCTTCCGGATCGAGAGTATTTCGGAGCGGATGAGCCGATCACCTATCGTGAATTTTTTGATATCTACCTGCTGTTCGAGTACGGTTTTCGTCCGGATGCATGTGAGACATGCCGATCAAGAGACGATATTGGACTCGTGCGCATTTCGGATATCGTCCCGCAGACGATGGACGATCGGATGCTTGCAGAGATTTTTTCGGTGCTCTCCATCGATCTGGATGCGTATGTCCCGCTGGATGCGCTGGATACGCCGAATATCGATACGGCACTCACACTAGCATTTCTCGGTGTGCCCACCGACGAGCTCACCCTCGAAAACATTCGTGCCTATGAGGAGAGTAGAAATATCCCCCGGGTGCAGGAGTGGCAAGAGTGATTTCAGAGACTGGAGCAGTATGTCCACGGTCCCAGGCGCATCTACGGCTACGAGGTACTGTCCGAGACGGATACCCACTATTCTCTGACGCAGACATTTCTCGCACATGACGATAGCGTGATACGCGTGCAGAGAGACCCTGATGAGCTTGCGGATTTTTCATCCCAGGGTGCTCGCGCGCGCATGCTCCAGTCGCAGGGAAATGACGACACCGAAAGCCATATCGCACTCCTCTCGTACTGCATAGAGACTGCCGATCCCGACTGCGAGACGAAACTCCGGGAGAGTGAATATCGTATGCGCATGCACCAGTCGCGCATCGAGCTTTTGACGCGGTGAATACTTATCGATTTTCTCTCGTCGTTTTTGGACTACGGACTCTTTGATGAGGCTCTTGCCAGAAAAAAAGATCGCACGATATTCGAAGAATAGGGGCTACGATCTCTCACAAAAAATCCGGGAAAAAATCCCCAGAGCCCGGTATTGATCCAGGAAATACGGACTCGTCGCGATAGTCGTACATGCGCTCGCGCATGCGATTTTCCGGACACTATTCGCGACTGTGTCAAAGTACTCTATCCCCATCTCCGGCGCAAAAAAATCGAGATCGAGATCGAGCACGAAAGGTGTGCTCGCAAACGCCTGGAATGCGAGTAGCGCACTCTCGCTCTCGATACGTACGAGCTGCGAAATCGTCCCGTTTCGCAGGAGTGGCGCCAGATAGTTGCCGACATTCGAGCGAAAATAGCTCGCCTCGAAATATTTTTCTAGAGAGACGTCTTCGCGAAAGTGCGGAAATTCATGCGCATTTTCCCGCAGATCGGAATGCTGATCTATGTGCACGAGTGTAAAGCTGGCGGGCAAAAATCCGAGCCTGTAGGCATCGTAGAGGCAGGGGGGTGTGTGATTATGATTATCAAAAACATACAATAATCAATCGGCAAACGTCGTACGGATATGCTGTCCGAGACCGGGAAATGTCCGGACTGTACCGGTTTCACGCGTGGCGAATACCGGTTTTCCTCACGTCTCCAGTCATGAAAAACCGGTACTCTCCACGAGCTCCGGCACATGCAGCGGTACGCCAGCGAGCCCGAAATTTCCCTCTGGTGAGGTATCCGTATGAGACTGTCTGACTATTTTCACGGCTGCTGCGGCAGATGCGTCATGATGGTATTCACGACTTCTTCGGGGGTCTTGTCCGTCGTGTCGATCACGAGATCGAAATGGGAGGGATCGAGATTATCGATACCATAGTATTCGAGGTAGCGCTTTGATTCAGATTCGCGTCGTGCCTTCGTATCGCGTACCGCTTCCTCAAACGATGCGTAACGATCGATATTTTCTCGACTCGCATTTTGATCTGCCATGATTCGTTTTACGCCCGTCTCGACTTCCACTGATAAAAATACTTTGAATGAATGTGGGATAAAGTGAAATGCAAGACGCGCATCGATGATGAAATTGTCTTCGATTTCTCCGAGTCGCTTTTGTCGCTCATCAACGAGACTGTCAACCTCTCCCCCGTCTGTTTCGATGGACTGATTCAGCTGGAGCAGTGTCACTCCTCGCTCGCGGGCAATGTCGCGAAAAAATTCGCCAGTAGAGTACCGACGAAATCCAAGTCACTCAGCCAACATATTTCCGACGGTCGATTTTCCGGCTCCCTGATGCCCCGCAAGCGATATGATCATATCCGCAATGCAAAGAAAATAAGAACGTATCGTATTCGTCCTCGTCTATTTCGCAAGTCTGAAACACCGAATGCTATTGTCGTATACCGCCTGCTCTACTGCCTCGGGCGGCTCCGGGCGGATATGCTGCAGCACTGAAAGCGTATGACGAACGAACGCGGGCTCGTTTTGTCTACCGCGAAACGGCTCGGGTGACAGAAACGGCGCGTCCGTCTCTACGAGGATGCGGTCGATCGGGAGACGCGAGGCGACGTTTCGCAGAGTGTCATTTTTCCTGTATGTGAGCATCCCCGAAAAACTAAAATAGATCTCGTCCGAGATCGCAAGCAATTGCTGTGCCGCCTCCCAGTCGTCCGAATAGGAGTGCATGATCGCGCGTCGGACGGGAAAATCCCGAATGCACGTGATCATATCATCCCACGCGTCGCGCGTATGGATGACGAGGGGCAGATCGTAGCGCCCTGCCAGATCCGCATGCCGAGCGAAAAATTCGCGCTGGCGAATTTTCTCGTGTCGTCCGGTGGTATCATAGTGATAGTCCAGACCCGTCTCGCCGATGCCGACGATCTTTTCCGGTTCGGTTTGCAGCAGGATTTTGATAGCTCTCATCGCCGCCTCGATATCCTGGACATGCTGACAGTCGCACGGATGCCACCCGACTGTCGCGAAAAAATTGCCATACCGCTTTGCGAGATCGAGACTCTGCCGACTCGTCTCGACGCTTGTACCGATCTGTATCGCCGCACTCACACCCGCATCCCGCATGTTTGCGAGGATTTCCTCCTGCCGCTCGCCAAGCCCGGGAAAATAAGTGTGTGCGTGGGTATCTACGATCATGGTGGAAATTACTTCAGACTCTCGCACGCCTCCCCGTCGTCGTTTCCGTCGATCCGGGTCAGCCCGCACTCATGCAGATAAAATTGCGCCTCTTCCCATGAGCGCATATCCCGGCAGTATTTTTTCGGGATGTCGCAGGAGAATGTGCCGGACGGTACCTCCTCGATATTATTGCCGATTTCAGTTACTTCTTGGGTATCTTCTTGCGATGGTGGATTCGAGGGTGATGCAGTTGTTTCCGTGTCGTTCTCGATATTTTCCATTTCATTTTCTCGCTCATTATACTCCGGACACGCGCTCCATATACCCTGCTTCTCGCGCATGGCGATTTTTTCCGCATCAAACAATACATCACGATACTCGCTCTCGACAGCGATCTCGACGAATGCATATCCCCGCGACAGCAGATCCGACTGGATGATCGTGTTTTTATATATCCTGATTCCCTCGAATTCCCCTTCGATTTCTTGTTTTTCTATGATGCGGATGGTAGCACCGGAGTATGTATGCTCTATGTATTTCTCCGCCTCATCGGCAAAGCATGTGCCCCAGCGCTCACCGCGCGGTAGGCGAATATGCGAAAGCCTCAAGACTCATGCGTCCGTCTCCCAGGCGAGAGGATTTTCCGTTGCCTGTACACTGACCGTATGCGTGTGAGATGCGAAATATCCTCAGACAACAGCGATACTCGCGAGGATACCCGCACTCATAGAGAGCATGATTTTCGATGGATTATGAGAGAGAAAACGCTTCATGATCGAGACTTCCTACATCTCCAAGACGATCCCGACGGGGCAGTGATCGGAGCCGTGAATGTCGGGACGGATGAATGCGTCGGACAATTTCGAAACAAGCGAATCGGAGACGAGGGCATAGTCGATGCGCCAGCCCACGTTTCGAGCACGCGAATTTGCAAAGTGACTCCACCACGTATAGGCTCCCGTCTCATCCGGATGCAGATGACGAAATGTATCCACGAATCCGTTTTGCAGAAACGCACCAAATCCTGCACGTTCCTCGTCTGTGAATCCCTTTTTTCCCCGGTTTGGTTTCGGATTTGCGAGATCGATTTCCATATGCGCCACATTCAGATCGCCGCAGACGACGACGGGTTTTTTCGTTGCGAGTGCTTTCAGATACTCCAGAAATGCCGCATCCCACTGCTGTCGCAGTGCGAGACGCGAGAGGTCTTCTTTGGCGTTTGGCGTGTAGACGCTCACCAGTGTACAGGTGTCATACTCGATCGCCAGTGCTCGCCCCTCACCGTCGAGATCGTGTCCGATGCCGCGACTCGCCGCAAGCGGAGGATTTTTCGCAAGCCATGCCGTCCCTGCGTAGCCTTTTTTCACTGTGGACGGATTCCAGAAAATTTCATATCAGAGCGTCCGAATGTCTCACTCGACTGTCGGCTCGATGCTGTCCGCCCGGATCTCCTGGAGTGCCAGGGCGTCAGGCTGTTCGCGCTGCAGTATTTCCAGAAATCCTTTTTTTACCACGGAGCGGATGCCGTTTATATTCCATGAGAGGATTTTCATAGAGACTGTCGGATATTGTGATTGAAATTATACCAAAAGTATATAGAGTGAGCGTGGAAATGCGAATTTTTCTGTTTTGCTTTTCTCGGATTTCTCCATGGGAGAGCGATCCCTATCGTATCGACTCAATACAATATACCATGTACGCCATCGAAGCACGCAATGTCTCTAAAGTCTATGCCTGAGGTGTGCAGGCACTCTCGGGTGTCGATCTCGCGATCGAGGAGGGGGATTTTTTCGCGCTGCTGGGTGCGAATGGCGCCGGAAAGACGACATTTATCGGGATCATGACGAGTCTCGTCTCGAAAACGAACGGGACGCTCAAAATTTTCGGACATGATATCGATACTGATTTTTCTGAGGCGAAAAAACAACTCGGCGTCGTCCCGCAGGAGTTTAATTTCAGTATATTTGAAAGGGTCATCGACATCGTCGTAGATCAGGCGGGATACTATGGGATTGCTAAAAATGTCGCCGAAGAACGGGCGCATCACCTCCTAGAGGAGCTGGATCTCGGTGATAAAAAATACGTCCCCTCGCGTACGCTCTCCGGCGGCATGAAGCGGCGTCTCATGATCGCGCGATCGCTCGTGCACAGTCCTCGCATGCTGATCCTGGACGAGCCGACGGCAGGCGTGGATGTAGAGCTGCGACGCGGTATGTGGCACTATCTCACCAGACTCAATCAAAAAGAGGGTGTGACGATCCTCCTGACGACACACTACCTCGAAGAAGTCGAGCAGCTCTGTCGCAATGCGGCATTCATCCGCGGAGGAAAAATCGTGATATCGGACTCTGTCAAAAATCTCCTGCGATACCAGCAGAGTATCCGCTACGTCATCGAGACGGACAAACTGCCCGAAGAAATCGAGGGAGGAAAATATGAAATCAAACGCCTCGACGATACAACCGTAGAAGCCATACTTCGTCGTGATGAGACGATCAATTCACTCGTGGAGTTTTTTTCCGAGCGCGGTCTCGTGGTAAAAAGTATCGACACGAAAGAAAATGCTCTCGAGGAGCTGTTTCTCCGGACAAATAACACGACCGCATAGTACTCCTGCTGTATGCGTCATAATCACAACTCCAAAATCTCTCTCGTCGCGTATCCGTAGATACTCTCGCCTCATGCCGATACTCCCGCATATTGCCCCGTTTTTCTAAATCTCTCTCGTATGTCATCCGTCACCGCCATCGCCTATCGCACCCTCGTGAGAAAGGAAGTCGTGAGATTCATGCGGATCTGGACGCAGACACTCCTGCCGTCCGCCATCACGCAGTCGCTGTATTTTCTCATATTCGGCGCATTCATCGGATCGCAGCTGGATCCCATCGACGGCGTGTCATATATGGCATTTATCGTGCCGGGAGTCATCATGATGTCGATCATCACGAATGCGTATTCGAATGTCGCGACTTCATTTTTCGGTTCGAAATTTCAGCGAAATATCGAAGAACTCCTCGTCTCCCCCACTCCAAACTGGGTCATCGTCGCAGGATACGTCTCCGGCGGTGTGCTGCGCGGCGTGCTCGTGGGACTCATAGTCTTTATCGTGTCGTGGGCATTTACTCATCCGGTCGTCGAGTCCCCGCTTATCGTCATTATGTTTAGCGCGCTCACGTCGCTCGTGTTTTCGTGCGGCGGACTCCTAAACGGTATCTTCGCAAAAAAATTTGACGATGTCGGGATCGTGCCGACATTCGTGCTCATACCGCTGACGTATCTCGGCGGCGTCTTTTATGAGATCGATCGACTCTCCGAGCCGTGGCGCACTATCTCGTACGCGAATCCTATCGTATACATGGTGGACGGATTTCGCTATGGATTTTATGGGATATCCGATCTGCCGCTCTGGGCGAGTGTCCTCGTGCTCGTCGCGTTTGCTGTGGGACTGTCGATTCTCTCGCTCGTATTTTTATCGCGGGGGACGGGCATGCGCAGCTAAAAAGTACCTATTTCACATACTACGAATTCGCGTCTTTTCGGGCTTTTTAGTGAAATATTTTTCCACCGAATCCTATGGTCGATCCGATCGTCCCGGCGAGCGCCGCCAAAAACAGGAGAACCGCATAAATGAGAAATCCGTTTGCCCCGCTTTCGCGTACCGATGCGGTGATGCTAGGAGTTTCCCGATCCGATAATTCTGCTAATTCCGACAGCTCTCCTGCGGCACTCTCGCTTACCTCAGATCAGGAGGGCGTTTCATCGTCCGGACGGCTATCCGTATTTTTTATGGAGATATCCTGATTTCAGGATGTATCGGTTTCTCATGTCTCTTCACCTGGATTTTGCTCTGTTTGTACACTGCTTTCCTGCGGTGAAATATCCTGATTGTCAGGGGCAGTGCTGATCACTCCCTCATCATCGGACGCGCACCGGGTATCGCAGACCCGGATCTCTGTCGATGAGATGACTGTCCCATCGGGCGCGACGAGCTGTAGCAGTCCCGATCCGGGAGCATCGATGCGTACCCGGGCTTCATGTGCGCTATTTGCGTCGATCCCGTCTGCAGCCTGAAAACCAAAAACATCCTCCGCCGCGAAGCGAATCGACCATCCGCGCAAAGAGACTGCCCGGCTCTTATCAGTATTCACTATCGATACCTGCAGCGTATCTCCGGAGATCACCTCATGCTCGACTGTTTCCAGCGAGAGCGTACGCGGATACTCGATCACGTAGTCTTCGCGATAGATCGGGGACTCGTCTGTCGGACTCGTAAAGGCGAAATATACGAGCGGCGTGCTCTCCACGATGCTGATCGCCTCCGTATAGATCGCTCCCTCCATCGGTCCTGCGTCCGGTTTGGTCGTATAAAAAATCTTTGCATCGGGATCGGATGCCGACAGCTGCACGGAGAGTGTGCGATCATATGTCCCGGAGGGCGGCGACGCCTCGACGCTGATCTGGGCGTATCATCCTGCCGGAAATATCGCCAACGCACTCAAAGCAACGAGAGTACTCAGCATGCATACAAATCGAGACATGTGAATTTTTTTGTATAAAGAGTGAATAAGAGCAGCAAAATACTATCCCATACTGTCGGGAAAATCAAGCCAAAATTCGGTGATTTGATATTTTTTTCGAAAAATGTATACTATGCCCTGCACGCGGGGATGATCCAGATTCTATCGAAAGATCGCCTCCGCCGTCGCGCTCTCCGGGGGGCGTATGCGACCCCCGCAAACACCGCATGCGCACATACGTGCAAACACCAACACTCGCGAGGGAGGACTTGCTCGCCTCGCAGCAGCCGCAAAAAAGGTTGCAAATGACAACGTTCGCCCTATCGCAGCGTAGTCGGGAGCCCTACATTTTCGTAGTGAGTACCGGATGGTCTGCTCCACCGAAGAGAGAATCGCAGTCCGATAGGATCTCTTTTTGGTAATTACTGTCGGACAGCGCAGCTTTGAGCTCGGGCGCTCTCATGCTGCTGTCTCATGACGCGCTCCATCCAAACGATACATTTTGTCTGTTTTTCATAGATCGTTTGGATGCCATCCTAAAACCGACTATGAGAGTACACGTGCGGCGGATGCCTTTTGAGACACGGGGGCAGTGCCCGTCATCTCCACCAACATAGTTCGAGATCCCTCAATATCTTTATTATTATGGAAAAGATCATCACCTTTTTTAACCATAAATGAGGAGTATGAAAAACAACTCTTGTTCATAATCTCGCCTATGCACTTGCAGATATGGGAAAATCTGTTCTTTTAGTGGATGCTGATCCTCAAATGAATTTAACTGCTGCAATGTACGGACTTTCAACGCATATTGACTATTCCACAGAAACAAGCTCAAAGTGGATGCAAAATGTACAAACTTATATTTCACTTTTTGAATACCTACGCGAACACACACAATGAGAGAAATGCTGAAAAACTCGATTCCATAAACAACAAAACAGTTGAAAAGGAATAATAGATCTGATAGCGGGAGATATTCGACTTGCAAATGTTGATGCCGATCTCACCTCTATTTTAAAAAGCCGAAATGAGTTTACTCGTAATATTCCGATAAAATTTATACATGCACTTCGTACAGATGCGCAGGGATACGACTTTGTTTTGATAGATACATCACCAAGTGCGAGTAGCTCTATAAATGCTTTATTAGTAATGTCGAGTGACTATTTTATTGCCCCCGTTGCTCCAAGTTTTTTTTCGCTTCAAGCAATAGATAATCTCTCAACAATATTTCGCAGCTGGATAATGTTACTTGATGACTGTCAATCAACGCAAGCATTTCCAAACGGCATTGATTTTCGTGTTAAATTTCTTTGATTGGTAATTCAGCTTGCAAAGCGTTTTCAAGGTGGTGGAACCAGTAATTTAGACTGATTTTCGCGCGCTACAGAGGAATGGGCAGACGATGTCAATGCGAGCGTAAAGAGATTTCATACATATGCGATGGAACGAGAAAAATCAGTCACAACTACTCAATTTGAAAATATTTTTGGTGATGACCGGACCCCTTTTATTATTGAAAAGTGTTGTCATTTTACAAACCAACTTTGAACAATTGCTGAAAAAGAAGGCATACCTGTTATTCATATAACTCAGGATATTTGCAGAAAACATTCCAAAACAGTCAATATCACAAAGGAGGGTTGACAGTATAAGAAATCGCTAGAAAGTGCCATTGGGTCGTACAAACGAATTGCGAAAGGTTTGACTCGATTATAGTACCTATCGGTATCGGTGATGATTTTAAGGTGCTTTTAGCTTTATCTCTGCACGCTTTTTCAGCTCCAGGAGCTCATCGCGGATATCTGCCGCCCGCTCAAATTCGAGATTTGCGGATGCCACGTCCATCTCCAGTTCCAGGCGTTTGATGGTTTTTTGCAGGTTTTTCATCGCGGGGGTTTCGTAGGATTTTTTCTTTGATGGCAGATCGAGCGATTTGATACTGGACGTGATGGTGGTGGGTGTGATGCCGTGTGCTTCGTTGTGCGCTTTCTGGATCTCGCGGCGGCGATATGTCTCGTCGATGGCGGCGCGCATGGCAGCCGAGATTTTGGGCTCGTTTGTCTCAGAATCGCGAGAG
>JANQGT010000013.1 GCA_028277205.1 Candidatus Altimarinota bacterium | reverse complement strand
GAAAATCACCGCCTACGCCCGCGAACAAACAGACAAACGCGAGGCAAATCAGATCGGACTCTTTGACAGCTCGGATGATGCGAGCATTCGCCGTTTCGAGCTCGCGTGCGTCGATCCCATGGGATACGAGGAAAAACTCGCGCGCGAACGCGAAATCATCGGATACTCGGTCTCGGGTCACGGATTCGACGGAGTCAAATCGCATATCTGGAGAAAGACACTCGGAAAAGAACATCTCATCGAATTTCAGCGACAGCTCGTGGAGGCGCGCGATGAGCTTTTGGATTTTAGCTCGGAGGGACAGTCTCCGGATGAAAACACCGAGGAATCCGAAAATACCGAGACTCGCGAGCGTACCGATACGCCGACTGCCCCATCGATCGAAAGCGATCCCGATGCGCTCGCGCATGATCACGACGAGGATGAATTTCCCTCTCGGCAGATCCCGACACCGATCGAAAAAACACCAAATAAAAAAGACTCGAATGACAAGCCAAAGCGCGTGCGGCTCTACGGACTCGTAAACAGTGTACGAAAAATCCAGACCCGCTCGGGAAAACTGATGCTGACGGCTATCTGTGACAGTGTCGATTTTCGATTTACCATACTGGTATTTCCAAAGGACTACGAGCAGTACAGCGAGATTCTCGCACCGGATACCGCCGTCTGCGTCGATGGCAATGCTCGTCTGGATACCGCGCGCGCCGAGCTGTCCGTGGTCCCGCAGAGCATTCGCGCGACGTCGCTTGCGTCGTTTCGTGCGCATATCCAGAGTCAGGGGACTCTGCACCAGGAGGAGAAAATCCGGATCCATGATCGTCTTGATGAGGTTGACTTTTCAGTGCTCGGCTCTATGACCGTGCGAAAACATGAAAACTCACACCCCGAAAAACAAAGCACTGTGACACCCGCCCCTCGCGAGTATGTCATCCGCATCCCCTCGCACGCGACAAAGGATGATCTCGTCGCGCTGCGCGAATTTTTGGCAACCGAGCCGTCCGGAGAGACGCCGGTAGGTATCGAGATAAAAGGAAAAAAAATCGACACGAAGCGATGCGTCGCGGATGTCGCGCGCGTGAAACAATGGGCACAGGAGCGCTTTTCATCTGTCGTGTCGGAGGGAGAGGGAGGGATCTCATAGCGCGTCTCTTCACAGTATGTGCCGTCAAGTGAAGTGTTTTTCGAGGATTTTATACTTACTTTCGTAAAACCACTTTCCGTAAGGTGGTGGATGGAGAGCTTCCGGAATCTTCTTTTCCGGATAGAATATTCTCTATGGAACTACGCCGACAAAGCAATTGCATCTATATATGCTGCAGTCATCACAGTATTCTTATTATCAAGCTATCATCCCCGAAAATATTTTCATAAGCAACGTACATGAAGACACTATCCGAATATATGCATATACAAAACATCAAACAAAAGAAGATTCCGGACAAGCAAAGCGAGACATAGAAATATCCAAAGCTGAAACACGTTGGATGTTTACGATACTCCCTGCCTGCCGGCTGGGGGTATTCATGCCCTCTTTTTCTGCATTTGATTCACGACTATTTGCGTTTCTCGGCGATGCGGATATCTTTAGGGGGTACTTCTTTTTATAGTCATGGACATCACTCTCACTACTCCGGATACCATCGAGATCGTATCCGAAAAGCGGATCATATCACTCTCGCCGGATGCGGTCGTCGTCGACGGACTGTCGCTGGATATGCCGGGCGAATATGAAAAATCCGAAATTCTCGCGTCTGTCTCGACATTCGATGGTATACGGGTCGTGCGGCTATTTGTCGAGAGTCGCACGATCGTCTATATTCCGGGCGAAACTCTTGAGCTTTCAAAGGAGGTGCTCGACTTTCTGGGCGCTATCGACATCCTGATCCTGCCCGGTACCAAGTCCGCAGCAAAGCTCTCTGAATCACTGGAAACGCGGATGATCATCCCATTCGGAGAGGGGCGCTCGGTATTTCTCCAGACGCTCGGGCAGACCGTGGAGTCCGTCCGGCGCTATCGCACCAAGGATGCTGATTTCGACGGGGCGGTCGTCCGGTATGTCGCACTTGATTTGGATGCCGAGAGTGCCTCGTAGCAGGACGATACGAAGTACAGCGAACCGGTCGCAAGCAGCACGCGCTTCTCTCGAGTAGGGACTGTTCCGTACTCATGGAGAAATTTTCTGACATCGCAAATATATGCGGTCGGGATCGTGCTTTGCTCTTTCGCGCAGCTCGCGATCTGTGTCATGTCGGCACTTTTTATATCGTTACTTCAGACATCAAATTCTCAAAGAAACAGCCGATCGAGCGCGGGAGACACGATATCGAGCATTGCGGCGTGTTGCTTTCCTTCCTTGAATCCCAGGAGTCCATCGACGCAAATACCGGGATACGCCTCGCGGAGCGTGTCGACGAGAGCGTGCATTTTTTGCGGATTGTGAGCGGCATCCAGGATGAGGATATTGCCGTTCGGCAGGATTTTTCGGTCAAATCGTCCGGGCATCGAGAGTGTCCGCAGTGTTGCTCGTACTGCCTCTGGATCAAATGATTTTCCCATTCGCATGCAAATATCATGTGTCGCGCAAATCGCCAGATACGCGTTTCTCGCCTGATGGCGTCCCGGCATAGCACAAAAAATGTCCGGTATATCGAGTGCGTCGTCATGGATGGAAAATCGCACCCCCTCGCCACCGCTCTCATGAATGTCGAGGGCAGACCGCTCGCTCGGTACATGCGCGTCCGCCTGATTTCGTCGTATCGCCTCGTCGAGGACGTGCTGTATTTCGTCGGGTTTTTGCAGAGCTATGACCCGGTTTTTCATATGGATGATACCGGCTTTGTGGTGCATGATTTGCGCTAGTGTCCTGCCCAGTATGCCCATATGATCATATCCGATATCGGTGATGATCCGCAGTGTGTCGGGGCGATCCAGGATATTGGTCGCGTCGTACAGTCCTCCGCACGCCGTTTCGATGACGGCGATGTCTACCTTTTCACGCAAAAATGCAAAAAATGCCAATGCGACGGAAATCTCTCCAAAGCCCACTCATCCGAACGGACTGCTCGTCATGCGATCGATATACGGCAAAAGTGCGTCCAGATGATCTAAAAATACATTTTCAGAGAGGAGGTTCCCGTCTATCATGCATCGCTCGCGATAGTCGAGCGTATGCGGCGAGAGATGCAGTCCTGTCCGAAATCCGTGTGCGCGCAGGAGGGCGTCCAGTATCCACGCTGTCGATCCCTTACCGGAAGTGCCGGCGATATGGACGCTCGGATACCGGTTTTGCGTCTCGTCGAGGAGCGCTGCAAAATATCGCATTCGCGCGTATTTTCACTCGATGTCGAGGCGAAAATCGGCGGGCGTCGAATAGAGAAATTGTTTTGCGTCTTCAAGCGAAGAAAATCGCATATGCGTGCTTTCGGGTATCAAATCGAGATCAAGCCGAGTATAGCGGGATAGCTACAAAAATCCAGACTTTCTTCGGGTGCTTGAAAAAACATCATATTCTCCTACTATGGGAGGGAATACTTCGTCTTTTTACCTATGCCCGAAAAAGATCCGCTTCAGTCTCCGTCCGATCGTCCCGACGAGTCGGAGAGCATGCTGTCCGAAATACTCGCCGACGCCGAACGTGAACGCAGTG
>JANQGT010000001.1 GCA_028277205.1 Candidatus Altimarinota bacterium | reverse complement strand
ACCCGTGCGTCGGGCGTGCCGACCTACGACCCGAAATCACAGCGGGGATGCCTGCGTCATCTGGTGGTGCGTCGGGCGTACCATACCCGTGAGACGATGGTGATCCTGAGTGTGCGTACGGATGCGCCGGAGTGGACTCGCGCAGTGCATGAGCGCTATACGGCATTTCTTTCGCATCTCGCCTCAGAGTTTCCCGATGTCGTCAGTGTGTATTTACTCGCAAACAACGGCAAGGCGGATATCGTGCAGGGCGAGTATGCGTTGATTTTCGGCAGACAGGTCATCACCGAGCGACTGTCTGGATACTCGTTTCGTATTCGTCCCGAGAGCTTTTTTCAGACGAATACCCGGCAGGCGGAGCGTCTGTATGCGCGAGTACTCGATTTTTTGCCGGAGCGCTGAGATATCGCGCTCGATCTGTATGCCGGGACGGGGACGATCGGATGCCTGCTGGCATCCCGATTTGGTCGGGTGTATAGTGTAGAGCTGTCAGAGTCGGCAGTGCGCGATGCGCGCGAAAATATCCGGCAAAATGCCATCGACAATGTCGTGACGATATGCGATCGCGTCGAGCGATTTTTAGAGACATTTCAAAAATCCGGGGAGGCACCCGACGCGCTGGTCGTCGATCCGCCGCGAGACGGACTGCATCCCGATGCCATTGAGCCGATTCTCGGATTCGGCTCTCGCGTCATCGTCTACGTCAGCTGCAATCCCGCGACACTCGCCCGCGATCTTGCTCGACTCCTCGACCTGGGCGCGTATCGTATTACCGATGTCGCTCCCGTCGATATGTTTGCGCATACGCATCATATCGAGACGGTGGTGCGGATGGAGCGAGTGTTTCGGGGATAGTCGCGGATTTCTGAAAGATCGGATTTTGCTCATCAAATATCATCCTCCATCATTTGCCGATGACGCATATGATGATGACACGACTGTGATGCCCGTATCCGTATGCCCCTGTAATTTGCCACTTCCCCGCAAGTCTCGCTACGGGGGGTGTTGATTCGCATCTGAAAATGACTTGCGTTTCAGGGAGCTGATTCACAGTGCGTACCGTTCGGCGCGCTCCTACTCATCATCTGTTGAGGCTTCACACTCCATCGACGCAAGCAAATCAATGTACCTTTCAGTCCCGTCCGTCCCGAGCGCGACGCCGATAGTGGCGAGATAGACATATCGATCGCAGACTTTCGCCGTCTGAAAAAATCGTTTTTTGGGAGTTTCGCGATTGTATCGCGCTTCGAATACATACACGATTGACTCGTCATCATCCGGAAAAGCGATCGTCTCCTCAGAAAGTTTTTCGTACTCTGTGTACTCGGCGGTGGAGAGCGTGTTGTTTGCCACGGCGTATTCGCGAGAGCTCGTGGCGCGCAGGAGCCGGTCGGAGAGTACTACGAGATTATTGGCAAATCCGCCCGCGATCTCGGTGGATGTCAGTGCGAGCACGATCTGTCCGTCCGATATGGGCGGCAGCTCACCCTCCGGCATATCCGTCCACGCCTCGGGTACTATCATCGATAGTCCGTCTTTTGATACGGTGCGCGTGCCGTCCGGAGTATCTGCGCCGAAACAGGAGGAGAGTGTGAGCGCGCAGAGGATGAGTACCGCTATATGAAAACGCATGCTGTCAAAGAATGAGAAAGCTATAAAAATGCAAGCAGACGCCGACCCGTCTCGATGATCATCCGTACGAGCCCCATATGCACCACCAGGACAAATACATAGAGCCCGACGAGTCCGATCAGGATGCCCCATCTTGCGGGTTTGAGGGCGGGTGCGTAGGAGACGAGCGCGTACTCGATGAGCGTATAGACCAGCCCGAAAAGCGAAAAGACGAACATCGGATAGACGATGAATGCGGCGAGCGCCAGAATATCCAGCGTGTTTCCGCTCGCCAGTGCCAGACGCAGGACGAAATAGCAGAGCGCCATGACGATAAACGCATACTTTGAAAACTGCAATTTCGCGAGAATGCTCGGGATGTTTTCGTCTATGAGAAAGCGTCCGGTCTCTCGGAGGTGCGTATTGATTTTCCCCATGAAGCGAGTACGATACTGATACTGTCTTCCATTATACGAAAGTTATGGCATTTACTCAAGAACAAATCTTGCACCTCGCAAAACTCGCCGGTCTCGCCCCGACGGACGATCTCTTTGCTCTCGGAAAAGATCTCGACTCGATCGTCGCATTTATCGATACACTCGGCTCGATCGACGATGCTCGGCTCGATCGGGTCCGATCGTCAGCGCAGCTGCCGTTGCCACCTCGCGAGGATACGGTCGGTGCGCGGGAGGCGTCCGCGGACGAGCTGCTTGCGTGCTCGCCGCAAAAAGTCGTCCAGCGACACATCGCCATCGACGCAATATTTTCGGGATCGTAGTTTGTGAATTCTTCTGAAGCTTTTGCATTTCCGCGTCTTTGCTCGGTACGGCTCTCATCGTACCGAAATCATGCACGCCTCGAGACGGCGATATCGGACTGCACCATACTCTGCTGACCAAACGGCTCGGGAAAGAGCGCGATACTCGAGGCGCTGTTTTGCCTGCTAAACGGTCGTCTGCCGCAGGATCGCCGTATCGCCGAGGCGGTGCGCGACGGTGAGGAGGCGTCCGTGCTTTCGTGTCGGATCGAGCGTGATGCCGGTCTGGCAGAGCTATTCGGTATCCATATCGACACCTCGAAATCCGCACTCGGATTTTCCCGGGCGGGAGAGCGCACGACGCGCACCGGCTACATGCGCGCACTCGGCATGCGCGCGATCATGTTTCATCCGATCGAGATGAATCTCCTATACCTCGCTCCTGCACTCCGACGAGAGTTTTTGGACGAGACTGCTGCTCTGGCGGATGCGGATTTTGTTCGAGTTCGCCGAGAGTATCAAAAAGCTCTCGTCGCCCGAAATCGCATGCTCAAATCCATTCGCGAGGGATCGGCGGGCATACCGGATCTCGCGGTGTGGGACGAGCTCTTTATCGATCGGCTCGCGGCGTATATGCGGGTGCGTATGGATATTTGCGATCGGATCACCGCATTTTTCGCAGAGGGTGTCGGGGAGTCGCTGGAGCACTATCGACTGACGTACCGCTATCACTCAAAGATCGAACGAAACGCCACGATACAGGATCTGCATGCCATGCTCTCCGCCATCCGCGATCGCGAGATCGCTGCGGGTCATACGCTCTCGGGTCCGCATACGGATGATTTTTCTTTTGAGATTTCGATGTGAGAGGGCGCACGGGATGCGACCGCGTACCTCTCCCGCGGCGAGATGAAACACCTCGTACTCGCCCTCAAGGCGTTTCAGGTGCGACATATTCGAGCATGTCTGGATGTCGCTGTCGTCTTGCTTTTCGATGATTTTTTTTCCGAATTTGACGATGCGCATGCCCGGACGGTGCTCGATCGTTTTTCCTGATATCAGCTCGTGCTCTCGTCCCAGCGGGATATCTCCGCCGTTCGAGAGCATTTTGAGGGCGTTTCATGTGTCGATATTACCGATATCACAAATACCTAAAGTGTCTATGGCAATTGTTTGCTCCCCGTAAAAATATCATATATTATGCCAACATATTCTCTAAATCTCTTTTTGTATGCCAGTGTCTAAGCGGTTCGCCGTTATCGCGATTTTGATGGGATGCGCATGCTCGCTTGAAACTGCTTTTGCTGCGGACTCTCTGGAGGTGATCATACCGGAGTCGGCGCGTGTCGGCGAGGCGGTCGATATTACCGTTCGGGCACTTGAGACGGACGGGAGTGTCGACGTCGACTACGAGGGAAATATCTACATCTCTGTCCTCGAAGATCCGAATGCGACGGTTCCCTTTGTCGAGGATGGATATACGTTTGCGCCCGCCGATCAGGGAGAAAAAGTGTTTTCAAAGGGATTGTCATTTACGCAAGAGGGGACGATGACGGTGTCCGTGATCGATCTCATCGCCGAGGAGCTGGAGGGAGTCGCATCGATCGAGGTGCTGCCTGCCGGAGGAGAGCAGATGCCCGGAGAGATCGAGACTGCCGAGCTCTCGATTTCAAATCCGACGAACGGCGCCGTGATAAATACCGACTCCGTCGATGTCATCGGGACGACAAAGCGAAACAGTCGAGTGCAGATTTCCCTCAATGGTGAGGTCGTCGGGACGACCCAGTCCGATGAAAACGGAGCGTTTCTCTATACTCTGGAGGATCTCCCCGAGGCAAATAATGTCATGAGAGTGCGCGTGCTCGACGGTGATGACGTCGTCATCGGAGAGTCCGAGGACATGCTCTTTTCCGTCGAAGATGCCGGACCGGTCATCCAGGGGGTCAGTATCGTCGGTGGAGATGAGGTGTCGGCGGGTCGTCCGTTTGATGTCGAGGTACTGTCAGAGCCGGGTCTTCCTCGCGGATCGGTGACTTTTATGGATACGCCCACTCCGCTTTCAGAACAAGAAGGAGGTCTGTACACGGTGCGACTCGTCGCGCCCGAAGAGCTCGGAGAGTATCCGATCGACGTCTCACTCGAAAATGATCTCGGCATTGCCACGACGCAGATAGGAGTCGTCATTGCGACCGTCGTCGAGCCGACCGCCGCATTTGAAAGCGTGCGGGTCGAGACGGAGGATGGTCGCGCGACGTTTACCTTTTCGCTCGTCGAGGATGTCGAAAATCTCGTCCGATTCAAATTTCAGTACGGTACGGGTACCGGCGAGCTCTCAGAGGAGGTTATCACCCTCGATCGCGAGCAGATCGTCACGAGTGACGAGACTCCGCTCGAGTACGCATGGTACGTGGACGGACTCGAGCCGGACGAGTATCGATTTCAGATATACGGACTCGACGCTGAAAATGCGGAAATCTCCGGAGTCGTCTCTGATGAAATACTCGTGTCCATAGCTGCAAACGCCGCGCCGGAGTGTAGCGTACAAAATATCACGGGACTCTCGGCGGATCGCGAAGGCGATATGGTCGTGCTCACATGGGATGCTGCATCGGACGCGACCGACGGATACAATGTCTATCGTCGCGACGGATCGGGATCGTACCATCTGATCGAAAATGTCAGCGACAATCGCTATACCACGCACTTTTCGCGCGATCGCATCGAGTACACGGACTTCGCTGTCAAGGGAGTCTGCGGCGACTGAAATATAGAATCCGCTGATTTCAGCAGCGCCCTACGGGTGCAGACAGGTCCGGCTTCCATCGTGCTTTTCGCACTTGTCGCCTTTGCGCTTGCGTACTTTGTCTTGAGGATGCGACGGCGAGCATAATGAGCGATACGACTTAGCGATACGACTTCATGTCATCACCGTTTTTTCTCTTTGATGTCGATGGGGTAGTGATTCGTGATAATGGCTATTTCAGCGAGGCGTTTTGCCGGGAATACGATGTGCCGGTCACTATCTTTGATACGTTTTTTCAGGAGGATTTTCCGCTTTGCGTACTCGGTCGTGCCGATGCAAAGGCATGCATGCAGCGACGCCTTTCGGGGACGATACTCGACGCAAAAACCGAATCGGTTTTCAAATACTGGTTTTCATATAATGGAATTATCGACGAGTCAGTGTTGCAATTCGTTGATTCCCTCGCGAATTCCGGGTTTCATACCGGGCTTGCGACCGTACAAGAATCGCATCGTGTCCGCTATCTTCTCGAGCATCTCGAGCTTCAAAATCATTTTTATGTCGCGTATCCGTCATGTGAGATTGGTTTCAAAAAACCGGATCCGCAATATTTTCACGCTGTTGCAGAGCGGATAGAGCGCGATTTTTGATCGCATGCGATTGTTTTCGTCGATGACAAAATCGAGAATGTCGAGAGCGCCCGTGAGGCCGGGTGGCACGCGCATCATTTTTTGCGAAACGAATCGGACGCGATCGAAAGACTCGAGGCGTTTCTCAGATCATTTGCTGATATGAAATAACCGCTTGCGGGAAGTGAATTTTTCATTTGACTCGAAGACACTTTTTCATACAATGCACTCACTTTTTGCTATTTTGTACTATTTTTTTCATGCCCCTGACACAGTCGGCAAAGAAAACACGACGACGATCCGAGCAAAATCGTTCGAAGAATCGACACTTTCTGGAGCTGTATCGCGAGACTCGTAAAGAATTTGAGCGCGGGCTGTCGAGCGTCTCCGAGCGCAGCGAGCAGGATCGGATGCTCTCAAAGATGTATCGTATCCTGGATACGCTCGCAAAAAAACATATCCTCCACCAAAAGAACGCCGACCGAAAAAAAGCGCAGTTTGCTCGGCGCCTCAAATCCGTATCCGTCTCGAGCTAACGCATGGCGCAGAAAAAAAAGCGCGCTAACGAAGCACTGACCGAGCCACACTTTTCGGTGATCGGCGTCGAGGGGGAGCAGCTCGGCATGATGGATCGTGAGTCGGCGTTCGCGCTCGCCCGGGAAAAATCGCTCGATCTCGTGGAGGTATGAGTCTCCGGCGATGTCCCGCTCGTGAAGCTCATGGACTACGGAAAGTATCTCTTTCGTCAGCAAAAGAGCCAGAGCAAAAACCGGACGACGTCCAAAAAAGCGGACATGAAATCGCTGCGAATCACCTATAAAATCGGTGAGCACGACCTGCAGGTAAAGGCGAGACAAGCCCGAAAGTTCGCTGAAAATCGCCATCCGCTCAAGATCACGCTCCAACTGCGGGGACGTGAAAATCAATTCTCTGATATCGCCGCCGAAAAAATGCACCATTTCGTCGACTCGCTCTCCGATATCTACAAAGCCGAGGGTAGCGTCAAAAAAATGGGAAATACCTTTCAGGCGATCCTCTATCCCCGATAATCCTTTTTATCCTCAGTCTATGAAACTCAAAACGAGAGGCAGCGCGAAAAAGCGCGTACGAATCACCGGAAGCGGAAAAATGCTGTTTGATGCGTCAAACAGGCGCCATCGTCTCATCGCAAAGAGCAAGAAAGCCAAGGGTCGCGACAAGTACGGACATCCTGTTTCCGATGCGGATGCGGGGATGCTTCGTAGATTTTTGCCGCACTCGTTCTAGATTTTTATCCTCAAAACTATGCCGCGAGTCAAACGGGCGCTCATGACAAAAAAGCGCCATAATGCCCTCCTCTCGAAAGTTCGGGGGTACCGCCTCAAAAACAATCATGTCTTTAGTCGGGCGAAAAACGCGATGATGAAGGCGTGACAAAACGCCTATATCGGACGAAAGCTCAAGAAGCGAGATTTTCGCAGACTCTGGAATATCCGTATCAATAACGCCGTGCGTCCACTCGGGATGACCTACTCGACATTCATCCACGCGCTGTCCCAAAAGGGCGTGAAAATCGACCGCAAGGCACTCTCGAATCTCGCGATCCAGCACCCCGGCGCTTTCGCGAAAATCGTCGAATTTGTCCGGTAGATCCGGCTTTCGTTGTTGTTTGTTTTTTTGGCATGCGTCGTCTGCTCATCGCGCTCATACGTCTGTACCAGCGTACGCTGTCGCCCGATCATGCGTGGTGGGTCTATCGCTTCAATCGTCCTCCCCACTGCCGATTTCACCCGACCTGCAGCCAGTACGCGATCGAGGCGATAGAGCGACACGGCAGTATCCGATGAGTACAGCTGGCGTTTGCTCGCATCCTGCGCTGTCATCCGTACAGTCGCGGCGGACACGACCCGGTTCCGGAGTGTCCGAAACATCTGGACTCCTAACAATACCGCCATGATCGAGACGCTCGTAGCATGGGACATTGCCGCTCTCGAGTTTCTGCGATCCGGAGTTGATCCCGACTCCTCGCTGCATCGACTCACCATCTTTTTCTTTTCCGATGCGATGACGATACTCGTCGCACTCTTTTTGGTAGGGATATGGCTCTATGCAGTGAAAATAGGGGATGATACGCCGAAGCGTGCGGCGCTCTTGGTATTTTATAGTGTCGCCATCTCGGGGCTCGTCTACCTCGCGCTCAATCAGTGACTGCCGATCCGTCCCCGTCCCGAGACTGTGACGAGCGTGCGTCCCATCATCGATCATCTTCCGGACAATTCATTTCCGTCCGGGCACGCGATATTTTCGATGGCGTGCATACTCGGGATGTGGTTGTTTTTTCCCTATCGTCGACGCCTCTGGATCGGCATCGCTCTCGTGCTCGCGATCGGGATGAATCTCGCGCGTATCCTCGCGGGTATCCACTATCCGGGTGATATTCTCGTGGGATTCGTGCTCGGTGCGACCGGTCCGATGATTGCGTTGTTTTTGTCATCTCGGTCGGATTTTGAGCGGATTTTCATCGTACTTCCCATACAAATCGCGCGCTGACTGCGTCTGTAGTTGATTTTTTGAAAACCTGTGCAATACTGTTTCGGCTTCTCGCTCTCTTACGATATACGATGCTCGATCAAACGTACGATATAGTCCGCTCCGACGGGCGTGTCGAGACTCGCGCATTTCGTGATATTCTCTCGAAATATCCTCGGACGATTCTCTATTTTTATATCCGGGACAATACTCCGGGATGCACGCTCGAGACAGAGGATTTTACCAGACTGCTGTCAGAATTTCAGACGCGCGACATCGCCGTGGTCGGCGTCTCTCGCGACTCGGTCGAGTCACACCAGCACTGCATCCAAAAATATATGCTCGGTGTCGATCTCATCTCGGATCCCGGGGAGGTACTGCATCATGCATTCGGAGTCATAGCAGAGAAAAATAACTACGGGAAAATAAGCGTGGGAGTTGTTCGCTCCACGTTTTTACTCGATAGCGAGGGAGAGATACTCCGAGAATGGCGAGGCGTCAAAGCCACGTCGCATGCGGATCGCGTGCTTCATGCGCTCAAAAATACGTAGCTTTTTCGATTGGTATGAAATTGCTCGTATTTGGTGATATCATGGGAAGAAAGGGGCGGGAGCTGGTCGTGCGGTTTTTGCCGGCACTCCGAGAGCGGTATGCTCCGGATTTTTGCATCGCAAATACGGAAAATCTCACCCAAGGACGCGGTCCGACCGCCGATCACCTCATCTTGCTCGAGGAGCTCGGATTTGATATTTTCACCGGAGGAAATCACCTGTTTTCCCATATAGACAAGCTGCAAGCATACCTCGATAGACCGGACTCGCCCCAGATTCGCCCGTACAATTATTTTTCCCATCCGGACTATCCCGTGCCCTGACGGGGGTACCGTATCATCGAAAAGCCCGCGGGACGTCTGCTGGTGATCAATTTACTCGGCAGCGTCTTTATGTCCGATGTCGTGGACAATGCGTTTCTCTCTTTCGATCGGATCGTATCAGAGCTCCAAAATCGGGAAATCTCGTACGATGCCCTCATCGTAGACTACCATCGCGAGACAACCGCCGAGCTCGCGCTCATGGCAGAGTATGTGCGATGACGCGCGAGTCTGCTGTATGGGACGCATACGCACGTACAGACAAACGACGCGCGCATCCTGCCGGGAGGGACGGGAGTGATCACGGATATCGGTATGACCGGATCGGAAAACTCTGCCATTGGATGTACCTATGCGTCATTTCTCCCGCAGGCGCTGACAGGGACGCGCGTGCACGCGGACACACCAAAGGTCGATATGGGATCGGGTGTCGTATGCGCGCTATACGTCGAGATCTCCGGGCTCCACTGTACCCGCATCGAGACGATCCGTCTGCGAGAGGACGACCCGATAGCGACGTAGATCGGGACGATCGGGGATCATGCCGATGTCGATCGTCGCTGTCGGCGCGAGCTGTCCCTGCAGGCGATCTGACCACTCGACGAGGCATATCGCCCCAGGGTCTTCCCAGATCTGTTCGCCCGCGATTTCGACAAATCCGGCATATCCCGAGAGGCGATACAGATCAAAATGATATACATGTGGCTCGTAGTGAGCATAGTAGGTGTAGGTCGGACTCGGTACCGGTCCGGTGATGCCGAGTCTCTCAGTCAGCAAATGCCGGATGAGTGTTGTCTTGCCGCTGCCGAGCGTCCCCGATACAAAGATGCGACTCCCGGGATCGAGGGGGAGACGGATATTTGCGAGCTTTTCGATCGGGATGAAATATTCGTCCATGGATCCGAAGAAGATGATTTGCTATTTTCGTATCAAACTGATAAGATGCAGGTGTCGTATTTCCTGTCTCTTTGTTATGCAAAAGCATGAGCGCGAACGTCCCGAGTCCGAGCTCGAAACGCATGAATTTCGCGTGTCGTACTGACTCATCGCGGCGATCGTCATTCTCGCGTTTTCGGTGATCAGTATGATATATCTGAAGGTCGCAAATGCAAGCATCGCCGAAAATATCGTGCAAACGAACACGCAAATAAGCGATCTGGAGCGCTCTGTCCAAACACTCAGAGATGATCGGCGTATCCGCGCCTACGAGTACTATGATGACGCCAAGAGCGAGATCGATGAGACGATTCGTCTCTCCATGGTGCAGCGGTATATCACCGAATTTTTGCGGGTCTCGGAAAAATACCGCATCGAATTTTCCGGATTTTCCTATGCCGGCGATCGTATCTCTACCTCCGCGCAGAGTCGTGATCTCGGCGATGTGCGATTTGACAGCGCCGAAAAAGTCTCGCGAATGATACGCGACTATCGCACCGATACCGACGACACGCTCTTTTTGCTCTCGCCGATTCTCTCATTGAGCGGAGACGATGAGACGCGGGATTTCGGTATCGTATTCGATATCGATACGCTCGCCGTATCGAAACGGATCAACGAGGAAACGGAGGCATCCGAATCGATCGAGTCGCTCCGGGATATGGAGGCATGAGAAAGTGATGAGAACGCATGAGACGATGCCGAATCTCTGGATAGCGAATAATTTTTCACCTATTTCGTATCATCATGCCCATGAAGCGCTCAATGCAAAAAACCCTCGCACTCCTCTGCTTGCTCGGCTCTGCGGCGGTTTTCTACTTTTTCGTCTGGGGCGAGTACGATCAGTACGTCGCCGAGAGCGATCGCCTCGCCACGCTCGAGCGCAGCCGCGAGGATGCTCGCGAGACTCTGCGCTCTCTGGAGGATCTGGAGGAGATCGTCGAGTCTCCGGGAGTGCAGGCGGAGCTGACTCGATATGCCGGACCGTTTCGCGAGGATTTCATCATCGACAGTATCCTCGGATGACCGCGGGAGATCGAGATCGGAAATATCTCTATCGGTCAGGGACAGCGCCTGCCAAACGGACTTTCCCTGGCGCATGTCACACTCTCGATCCAGGTCCCGACTATCGAGATACTCAATTCGTATCTCGACTATCTGACCGATCCCAATGCGCCTCGCCGCTATATCGTCAAGAATCTCTCATTCGGGTACGATGCTGCCGGCAATAGGGATTTCAGCGTGTCGCTCTCTCTGGGGATGTACTATTTTGACGCGCCGTAGCCATGTCATCACAAAAGACGCACAACACTCCGGAGTCTCCTCCGGTCTATCCGTGGCATCGTATTACCGCGAAAGACCGTGGATTTTTGTACATGCACCTCGCAAATCTCATCGAGGGAGGAGTGACGGCGATTTCGGCGTTGCGTTCTTTTTTGGAAAAAACGGACAATCCCCGCCTGTATCAGGCGGTCGAGGACTTGCGATTTTTCGTGGAGTCCGGAGATGCGTTTAGCATCGGGATGAAAAAACTCCCGCTTGTTTTTCCTCGCGCGGAGATCGCGATCGTCGAGGCGGGCGAGCAATCGGGGACGATGCAGCGCTCGTTTATACGACTTGCGGAGGAGCTGCGTGCGCAAGAAGAACTCAAATCAGTCGTGCGCGGAGCGCTCGCATATCCGAGCATTATCATCGTGTTTTTGGTCGGGGCGGTGCTCGTGATCATGACGTACGTCATTCCAAATCTCATGCCCCTTTTCGAGGAAACGGACGTTGATCTGCCGGCGTCTACGCGATCGCTTGTCGCCACGAGCGAATTTGTCACGAGCTATTTTTGGGCGATCATCCTGGCATTTTTGGCGATGGGATTGATAGCGCGATCTGTCCTCTCCACTCGCGGCGGTCGGGAAACATTTGAGGAGTTTCTCATGGATATGCCCCTTCTCGGTCCTGTGTACAAATACTACTGCATCGTGCGAATCACCTCGAGTCTCGGACTGCTTTTCGGTGCGGGTATCTCTGTCCTCAAGGCCCTGAAGCTCGCGGGAGAAGCGGCGGGAAACGTCGCCTACGATCGCGTCATGAGCGATATCGCGGATCGCGTCGCTGCCGGAAAAAAGCTCGCTCCCTCATTTGAAGAGGCGGATCCGGAGTGTCGGTATTTCACTCGGGATTTTCTCCAGATGCTCGCCGCCGGAGAGCAGACATCCACTGTCGATCGCGTCTCGGAGACGATCAGCGCTCAGTACCGACGCGAGGTCGAAAATTCTCTTTCGGTCTTGACGAAATTTATCGAGCCGGCAGCGCTGCTCATCGCCGGCGCGTTTGTTTTGTGGTTTGCACTTGCAATTTTCTCGGCAGTTGTTAAAATCACGGAGACCGTCGGCTAATTGTTTGATATGCGTTTTTTGTCTCGATGGAGCCATATTCGTCGCACCTCGGGCTTTACGCTCATCGAGCTTTTGGTCGTGATCACGATCCTCGGGATTTTACTCGTCGCGATATACGCTCCATACGGACACTATAGTCGCCTCGCCCGTGTACGCACGAGCGTACATCTCGTCGAGCAGACCCTCTCTGAAGCGCGCATTCTCGCCGTGCAGGGATACATACTTCCCGGTACCGAGACGAATGCCGATATTGCCGTACTCTTCGAGAGCGGCGCGCAGACGCTCGATATTTACGCTTTTCCTCATGACAGCCAGACGACGGCGCTGATGCCGTCCGGCTCCGGGGCGCATGTCGTTCGCACTGTTGCCCTGGAGGACGGCGTACGCATCTCGGAGCTTTTCGGGAGCCATGATCGCATGCTCCTGCACTATGATGCGCCTCATGGCGAGCGGACGCTGTTTTCCTCGGTGCTCGGTCTGCCTCCGTCGCCGCTCGGATTTTCGGGGGCGTCTCTCACGATCTGATATCACGGCGTTTTAGATGGTCCGCTTTCTCGTACTTTTTCTCTGGAGTAGATGCGCTTTTTTTCCACTGACGGATTCACTCTCATCGAGCTCATGGTGGCGGCTGTACTTTTTACTGTGGGGTTTGCCTCGGCGTTTTTGCTCCTGCAATCCAGTATCGATCTGTCGACGAGCGCGAAGAATGAAATCCTCGCAGGAAATCATCTGCGAGAGCAGCACGAGCTCGTAAAAAATGTGCGCGACTCAAACTGGATCCGATTTCGTCACTGGGATTCGGTGGCGGAGTATATGATCCCCAGTACTTCCGGCGCGCGCCTCGAGCCGTGATACTATACCGTCGAGCACGACTTTGCATCCGCGCATGCACCCGTGAGCATAGAAAAACTGCCACATGATTTCGATGGCATGCGGACGAATATCCTGTCGGATATGAACGCCTCAGACTCGCGTACGCGCCTGTGCCTCGATAGCCTCGATCGCTACGTCCACGACTGCGCCGACAGTGCCACGACGCCCACTCCGTACGCCCGGTTTTTCCGGGTCGAGGAGCTTGCGACCCGGGACGGCGCGTCTGTGATCGCCGTCGATGATGCGTGGCGTCTGACATTTTTTTTCGTCTCTACGGAGCGCGGCTATCGAGAGTATTCGTTTTCCACTATCCTCACGGACTGGCGTCCCTAATCGCTTTTTATGAAATTTTCGAGACATTCCGGATTTACCCTCATCGAAGTCATCGTCGCCGTGACGATTTTGAGCATACTCCTCCTGTCGATATTTTTCGTGTATACGAATATCGTCCATGCAAACCGGCGTCTGGAGCTTTTGCGTGTGATGCGCGACAATGTCCGTCTGGTCACCGAGACGATCGCCTCGGATGTTCGGGAGCACGGTATTGATTTTGGGCACTATGGCAGCCTGCCTGCCGTCTATCGTCCGGATTTTTCCGGGTCTGGGACGACGATCCTGGCGGTCGGGGGCGATACGCGGTATTTCGTCGTCAATGCCCTCGGCTCCGTCTGTACCGGGGAGATGATGCGCGACCCGGTACAGATATGTTCGTTTGCCCGGGAACATGCCGGTACGATCGAGCGTCTGACCGGTCGGCGCGTCGATGTGCGTGACATATGATTTTTCATCTCTGGAGATAATCTCGACGATATCACGAATGCCGACTACGTCCCGAAAGTCCTCATCAGTATCGAGCTTGCGGTGGCGGCGGATGCCGGTTTTTCCTCAGGTGATACCGGTATTTCGTCTCTGCGCGTGCAGACGACCATAAACGAACGCCCCTATCAGTCATCACCGTAGTATGCACTTTTCTCGTCGCGGATACTCTACTATCATCGCGCTCCTCATGACCGCGTTTCTCATCGCGCTGTCGTCGGGGATTTTCGCGCTCATGCTGCGGGATATGACCATAAATCGCGCGCTCTCCCGCGGTATCGCGACCTATGCGGGTGCCGAGTGAGCGCTCGAGTACGCCCTTTTGAAAGTAAAAAATCACGAGTCGGGATTTGAAGACGCCATCACCCCGGACGACGACGAACACGAATTGCTTTCTCATAATGGCTCGAGCACTGGAGCTCAGGGACTCTCCTATGAGATCGAAGCGTCCGGGACGGCGTACTCTGACAGTATCGCACCCGGTGCGTACGAGATTATTCCCCTGTTTATTGACGAGGGAAATCTGATCCAGACGCATGCAAAACACCCCGATCCCGCCAATCATCCCATTGATGCCACCGAGCGATTTGAGCTGTCGGCGGATGGCGAGCTATCGTGGAATATACTCGCCACAGACACAAACGGCACGACTGTCGGCATCGTCGGTACGATCTCGGGTGCTCAGTCGCTCTGATCGCGTCCGAGCGCTGGCGTCTCCTCCGGCACGCGAAAGTCGCTTTCCGGTGATGAATTTCGGCTGTCTGTCGTCGGCATCGCCGATTTCGTGAGCAGCTAC
Source organism: Candidatus Altimarinota bacterium (assembly GCA_028277205.1). Lineage (GTDB taxonomy): Bacteria > Patescibacteriota > Gracilibacteria > BD1-5 > UBA2023 > JANQGT01. The sequence goes on along the minus strand of JANQGT010000001.1, from coordinate 5,678 downwards.
GATTTTCCCTACCTGATCCTCTACAACTACACGGATACATCCCGTATCTACACGATCGACGCGGATACCGGGTTTTCCTACCCGATGCGTACGATCATCGCCTCATCGCGCATCGCGGATATCCGGCAAAATATACGACTCGAGCAGGAGGCGGTACCGGTATTTGAGGCGCTGAAATGGAGCTTTTTTAGCCGGTAAACATATGCAAAAAACCGGCTCGACGCTGGATCTGGTACTGGAAAGCAAGCGGATACGATTGGTCGCTGTCAGTCCAAAATATGCCGATGAGATGTTTCGGTATTTTCGTGGGGATCTGCTGCGATACATGTCTCCGCCCGAGTCAGAGACGGTCGAGGAAATGCTGGAAGTCATCAATCAGGCGCGCAAAAAAATGCGTGATGGAGTAGAGTTTTTTTGTGTCGTTGTTGATAGGCAAACAGGCATATTTCTCGGTTCCGGTGGAGTGCACAAACTCGATACGAATATGCCTGAATTTAGTCTCTGGATTGCCCCGCCGATGCACTGAAACGGCTACGGCTTCGAAGTAATCTCACTGCTTCGCGACTGGATCGCCTCTGTGGGACACTGGCAGTACGCGCTCTATCCTGTCGACGAGCGAAATATCCCATCCCGCCGCATCGCGGAAAAACTTGGATGAGCTCTACGGGAGTGAGTGGAGGAAGAGACAGTGGAAAATCCCCGTCGCAAGCTTCGTATCGTACGATATCACATACCACTTTCCCGAGAAAAATAGCCAATTCGTCAATCGAAAAACTTTTTTTCTCTTGCGTTTTCTGGTATAATTGAGCGTGCTGTCATATCACAATACATCGAAACACCCATGGACGAAAACAAAGATACAACCGTCGACCCGAAAAAGGTCGCCGCGATTCGCGACTTGCTGCTGTCTGCGGAGCGATCCATCCAGTCTGCGAAAAAAATGCTCTCGGCGCTCGTGGATCCGAGCGCGCTCAAGGAGAGCGCCTCAGAGAGTTTTGATACCGCGGGGCTTTCGACCTATACGAGCGAGGAGGATAAAATCGTCGAGGGAATTTTTACGGGTGATGGGATGCTCGGCTCTGACGGCAATACCTATCCCGTCCCGCACAACTACGCATCCAAATCGCAAATCGTCCAGGGAAGTAAGCTGAAAGCGACGATCAAGCCGGATGGACGCATCATCTACAAAATCATCGAAGAGATCGAATACGAGACGACAGTCGGACTGCTCGCCAAAACACAGGATCGATACCAGGTCGTCACGGATACAAAATCGTACAATGTCTTGCTTGCCGCCGTCACGTTTATCAGAGGAGAGGTGGGGGATTCCGTCTCGGTCAAAATCCCGAAAGGCAAAGACGCGACGTATGCTGCCGTCATTTCGAAACTGCCGAGGTAATTTGTGATACAATTTTTCCTAAAAATCAAAACTAAAAAGAGTGAAATTTTTGCACGCAGAAAAAATATAGAGTAGCATTGAAATGCCTCGGCATTTACAATCATTTTTCGTTTATGGCATCATTTGGAGCATTGCGAGAGGGGAGTGATTTGCTTTCGACATACGGGACTTCGGGACGTTTCGGCGTATTGGATGATACGCGCAGTCGGCTGGTCGACATACGCGAAGAAATGGAAGGCGTACCGCTTTTGCATAGGTATCGCGATGTCATCGAACGGGAGCTTTCGGAACAGGGTATTGATGTGAATGTCCGGATTTCTCGCGCTCCGAATGCGCCGGGTGGTCGTCTGCGACTTGATTTTTCAGGTCTGAGCCTCACATGAGCGGATTTTAGTTTTTTGAGTATGCTAAGCGACAATTCGGAAATGTACGACGTCTTAGAGTATGCGGACTTTTCCGGAGCGATTCTCACGAATGCAAAGTTGGTGTTTGTAAATTTGAATCGCGCTGACTTTTTCGGTGCGATTCTAAAAGAAGCAAATCTCAATAATTCATCTGCACAGTGGGCAGAATTTTCGGAAGCGAATTTGGAATGAGCCAGACTGCAAGGTACGGATTTTGCCAATGCTTCTTTACGGACCGCAAAACTCTCGAAAGACTATCTGAATTGAGCGAATTTTTACGCAACGAATAAGGATGGTATGTCGATAGACGGGGTCATGTACAGTTTCGAGCGAGGAAATCTGTATCAGCTTCCCGGTACTCTCGAGGGTTTCGGTGCTATTTCTGAAAACACACTGTCAGGATACGAATAGTCATCATGATGGCGTCAAATGTGTCCTCCGAGTCGACTCCGGGGGATTTTTCGCCCCTTGTTATTTTCCCGAAAACGGATACACTGCCCGACACAGAAACTTTGAAATTTGCCTGCCTATGCGCCGCCGCACACCCGAGCCCGGAAATCCCGGCATACTCTCCTACATTATCCCGCTCGCTATCGCGGGGATCGTGTTGTTTTTGCTTGCGCATGCGTTTTTGTCGGGGGATGCCGCCGATGACGCCGCAAACGGTTCTTCGTACGCGCTCGTGACCCCGACGCTCTCCGACGCCGAGGTCTACGTATATATGTCCGGTGACTCGCGAAAGCAAATCACGGGCGAGACCAAGCTCTTTGCCACCGACTCAAAGCTCGAAGTGGAAAGCGGTCAGGCGCGAGTGTCGGTGCCCGGGACCGCCGAGAGTCTCTTGCTCGATCGAAATTCGGAGCTTCGATATACGGGTTCTGAGGGCGGACGAGAGACATTCGCACTCAGAAATGCGAATGCCTGGGTAGAGACCGAAAATGCCAGTCTCGCCATCGCGCTCGATGCGTATACGGTTTTTCCCGATGCCGGCAGCGTCATCGCGCTCAATCAAAATACCCGCGCGAGCAATCTCTACGTCCTGCAGGGGAGCGCGAGTGTCATGAGCTCGGACGCCGCGATACGAAGCGACGTGGGTGTCGGACAGCAACTGACCGTGGTGCTAAATGAGATGGACACCCTCTCGGAGTTTGATTCGCTCATAGAGCCTGTGGATGATTTCTTTCGCTCGAGCGAGTGGTTTTTACAAAACAATGGCAATGAATATCTGACGAGAGGCGACAGTGCGGGTGAGGATACTGATTCGGATGATGGCTCGGGGGCTTCCTCTTCGCGATCCGGTTTCGTCGTTTTTCTGACGCCTCGAGACGAGCAGACGGTCGAGACGGAAACACTCGATATCACCGGTACCGTGACCAGCGATCGTGTCGCGAAAATCACCATCAACGATCGGGAAGCGGCGCTTGATGACGGGGATCGCTCCTTTGTATACAAGGCATTCGAGCTGTCCGACAGCGTCAATAATATCGTCTACAAAACCTTTGACGCGCAAAACGATCTGCTGTCAAAAGGCGTGATCACCGTCTATCGTGCGGGATCCCGGGGGACTTCGCAGGATGCGCCGACCGTCACGACGTATCCGATTTCCGATGAGGAATTTCCCATCGTCTCTCCTGCCGATAATCCGCATCGCACGAGCGAGAGTGTCGTCCGCATCGACGGACGGGTCGCCTCGGGAGTCGTAGAATACATCACCGTAAACGGCTATCGACTCACGAGCTTTTCTCCGCAGGGGACGACGTGGCACTATTTTGCCAATAAACAATTTGGCACGATGAACGAAGGTATCAATCTCTACAATATCCGCTACTACGATGAAAGTGACGAGCTCATAGCCGAAAATCTCTACACGATCGTCAAGGAAACACAGACCACGCAAGACGAAACTGACACTGAAATCGAAGGTGATCTCGACTCTGACTCCGACGAATCGGAGACCCCCCCCGAAGCGTAGCCATGAAAGATCGTATGAGCTACATATGTTTTCACTATCGCGGGAGCCGAGGCATGACCATCGTCGAGGTCATCGTCACACTGGTCGTGCTCACGGTGGGAGTGGTGTGAGCGTATGAGGTCATCGGTAATGCCGAACAATCAGTGCGGGTCACGCAGCTGCGCGTCCAGGCGATAAACATCGCGCGCGAGGGCATCGAAGCGGTGGAAAATATCCGCGATACCAATTGGCTCAAATTTTCCAGTGATATCGAGAATTGCTGGAAAACATTCAACTACGATCATTCCTGCATCGGCAATACGACACCGCCGAGTATTTCCGACGGGGACTACACGCTCTATCGTCAGGGGTCGCTTTGGTTTTTGCGTCCGGATGGGACCGCTGTGTATCCGGCGCTCGTCACGACGAATGACGCCATTTCCCATGAACAATTCGTCGACGAGCTCTTTCAAAACATGCTCATGCGTGATCCCGTCAATGCGGCGGAGCGTGACGGATACGTCGCACAGCTTGTCGGCGGGACAAATCGCAGCGATCTTTTCAATACGTTTTTGACACTCGTCGAGTATACCAATGCCCGTGCGAGTATCAATGTCGGCGTGCTCGATGCGGATTTTCTAGTACTGAAAAACAGTCTCGGACTCGTCACACAGCTCGGTGATGCTGTCGATCACTGCTCGGCAAATCGCACGACCGAGTGCCATATGCGCATGACGCGTCGCATCCGCATCACAAATCCCGATGCCGATACCCTGCGCGTGGAGAGTATCGTAGAGTGGACCGATCCCTCACGGTCGGATCCGTACAGCATTACTCTCCCGATGACCCTCACGAATTGGCGGGAGGATCTGTAGGCTTTCTCGCACGCTCCAGCGCGATGTGTCGTGAGAGGCGCGTGATATCACGCCGATTTTTTTCAGCTTTTTGCAGGAGTAGCAGCACGAAGTACAAAAGAAACACGATACTCGTGTAGACCAGGACGTCCGCGCCCCGCTGGACACCGAAAACGGATGCGAAGATATCAAGCAGCGGAGGAAAAAATGTGAATGTCAAAAGCCCCGCACCGATCGAGAGAAATACGAGAAAATGCAGCGCATTGAATCGTTCGCGGCGAGAGACATCCAGCGCGAGCAAAAAAATGATGACGCCCGAGATGATGAAAAATACCTGCAACAGTCCCATATGACGATGAGAGAATATTGTATTTCACATCGAGTATAGTATACTTTGCTTCGCTTTCAAAACAGGGTGCGTATGAAATTCGGGTGGGTGTTGCCGGGTCTTCTCTGTGTATTCGCAGTACTGGGGTACGGTCTCGTGGCGAGCGTGGGAGAGACGGTAGTTCCGGCGGGGACTATCGTCGTGAGCTCCGGCGATACGCTTCGCGGTCTGCCGGATGCGCTCGGCATCTCCACATACGAAATCGCCTATCGCGCCTACATGCGACTGTATCATCCGGAGTATGTACTGCATGCCGGTACGTATGAGATCTCCGAGGGTACGACGCTCGATGAGGCGCTCCGCCGCGATCTGTCGGAGCCGATCTCCCGTGATATTCCCATCACTGTGCTGCCGGGATGGAATCTCTATGATATCGACGCGATGCTCTCGCAGCGGGGATTTATCGAGTCGGGCGAGCTTTTGAGTCAGCAAAAAGCCCTCCTGCAAACGCATGCGAAATCCTATCCGCTTCTTTCGCATGCGTCGTCGCTCGAGGGATTTCTCTATCCTGATACCTATCGGGTATTTCCCGATGCCGAGCTTTCTGATATCGTCGCACGGATGCTTGCCGGATTTTTTGAAAGCATTGATCTCGAAGATTTCCCTGATTTCGATGCTCTGTACGATGCGATGATCCTCGCCTCCATCGTCGAGCGAGAGGAGCGCATACCGGAAAATAAAC
>JANQGT010000049.1 GCA_028277205.1 Candidatus Altimarinota bacterium | reverse complement strand
AAAGGCGGCGGTGGACGACACCACGAGCGAAAACGGCACGATACGCCGCGAGTGGGAAAAGATCTGGACGGATACGCACGAGACTGCACTCGATGCACTGGTCGAGTCGGCGGGATATGCCGTCCTGTCAAAATGGTCCCGCGATCGGGAAACGTATCGATTTCTGGATATGACGGTGTGTCTGGATCGAAATGCCGGGTATGGCTACCTTGCGGAGTTTGAGCGAATTGTGGATAGTCCGAGTCTCGGTGAGCATGCCAAATCCGAAATCCGACGCACGATCGAGTCACTCGGATTTTCCGAGCTGCCGCACGATCGCATGGATCGGATGTTTGCCTACTACAATGAGCACTGGCGAGACTACTACGGGACCGACCGCGTTTTCACTATCGAATAATTTTTCACCACCATGTACCTCTCCGATCACGAGATCGCTCAGGCTGTCGAGAGTGCCGCCATCACGCTCTCCGATTTTGATCTCGCGCGACTGCAGCCGACGAGCTACGATATCCTGCTCGGACACAAATTTTTGACAGTCGATACGCATCGTACGGGATTCATCGATCCCGTGAGAAAAATCCTGCCTGAATATCGTGAGATCATCGTCTCGGACGACGAAGAATTTATCCTCCATCCGGGTGTCAGCATCCTCGGGACGTCGCTTGACTATTTTGGCTCGGACGAGTATCTGATCCAGCTCTCTGGAAAAAGCTCGCTCGCACGGATCGGGCTCGTGGTGCACAATACCGCGGGCGTCATCAATCCGGGACACTACCTGCATATCACCTTTGAGCTCACAAATCTCAATAGCGTCCCCATCATCCTGCGTCCGCGCATGGCGATCGCGCAGCTTCTCTTCTCGAAAATTTCCTCGCCGCCACAGCGCGCCTATCGCGATACGGGGCGCTATCACGATAAAAACTGGGCGGGGTATATAGAAGAGCGGAGAGGGGAGTAGTGCATTTTGCGCATGACCTTTTTCGTTCGCAGATACTTGATTTTAGGGAGGCATCTGTCTTCATAACTGTAAAATCATCGCTGCTCTGATCTGCGCAACATGTTTCGGATATTCGTCCGGTGATTGTCGTGAGTGAAATGATTTCGAAATATAAATAGAAAAGGAGGATAGAGAGAATATATTGCTTTCGGCGCGCTCGCCGATACAATTCATTTTTCAAACGATTCACCCGATTCATCCTATGCTCTCCATCACCGGCGGACAGACACTCTCCGGAGCGGTCGCAGTGAGCGGCTCGAAAAATGCGTCGCTGCCGATCCCCGCGGCGGCGCTCCTGGTCGATCGCGCGACGATCCGAAATGTCCCGAGAATCGGCGATGTATTCACCTTTTTACGAGTATTCGAGAGCTTCGGGGTAGAGATTGACTTTAGTGGAAATACTGTCGTGATAGACACCCGAAACATGCGTGCCGAGAGCGACAACCCGGAGCTCATAAAAAAAATCCGGGTTGGGATCTTTCTCGTACCGGTATTGCTCCGACGATTTGGTCGGGTGTCGATCCCGTACCCCGGCGGCTGCAATCTGGGAAAACGCCCGATCGATGAGCATATTCGGGCTTTCGAGGCGATGGGATATATGTTTACACAGGACGATGATCGACTCGTATTCGAGTGAGTGGCGAATACCGGGGATCTGACATTCTCTGCCGGTTTTTCTGTCGGTGCCACCGAAAACATCCTCATCGCAAACGCATTTCGCCCGGGAAAATCCCGGATCGAGCTTGCGGCGACGGAGCCGCATGTCATGGATTTGGTCGCATTTTTGCGGATGCTCGGCGTCGAAATCGCCGTCCATCACGATCACGTGATAGCGCTTGATTGATACAAAAAAAACCCGGACTCGGCGGAGTACACCGTCATCCACGACTACCTCGAAACCGGGACGTTCGCCATATTTGCGGCGCTCTGTGCCGACAGTCATGTCGACATTTACAATGCTCGCATTGATGATCTTGCGAGTTTTCTCTCGAAAGCTCGCGAAGCCGGAGTACGCTATGAAGTGCTCGATGAGACGACACTGCGCGTCTATCGCTCGCGCGAGTATCTGCGCGCCGTGAAAATTCAGACGAATATCTACCCCGGTTTTCCCACCGATTTGCAGTCGCCGTTTGCCATCCTGATGACGCAGGCGGAGGGAGTGTCGCGCATTCAGGAGATGATGTTTGAGGGACGGCTCAATATGCTCATAGAAATCGAAAAAATGAAAGGGCACTCCGCCGTGCTCAATCCGCATGAGGCGCTGGTATTTGGTCCGACGCGTCTGCGCGGCACGACCGTATCCAGCTGGGATCTGCGCTCGGGAGTATCGATGATCATCGCGGCTCTCGTCGCCGAGGGAGAGACGACGATCACAAATGTCGAGTACATCGAGCGCGGGTACGAGGATATCATCGGAAAGCTGGAAGCACTCGGAGCGACGATCGGGCGGGTGGAGGGCTAATAATTGACTCTGCGGTGTCGATCGGATATAATCAGGATATACTTTCATTCTCCTTATTATTTGCTATCATGGCACTCAAAAGATGAGCGGGTCCGGAATCTTTAGGCAGTCAATCTGAAAATATCAGTTCGCAAGCTGAAACATGAATTGATGCCGCGGCTCTGGAGGCGGAAATGGGAGCGCTCCGTATGGATACACGCGAGCAACTCGGAGTTCCCTGAGTCCAAATCGCACAAAGTAGCGAGTGATTGGGTGGATACGCATTATCGAGAGGGGGTCGAACTTTATGAGGGCAAGATTGAAATTCACGGCGTTTTTCGTCTGGTTTTACGCCTTACTCATGACAACGTGGGCGCAGTCCTGAAACAACACGAGTCCCAGAAATGTCTCGAGGAGCGGCTGTGAGCTACTTTGCAAGAGAGTATGGCTTCCACGATGTTATACCAAATATGGCGGAGTTAGCTTTTGGAGGAGTGCGTCGATGAGAATTTGTATTCACCAAACATGATTCCTGGACTATTAGAGCAACTACTCCAAACAGAGAGGTAATTCTTATAAGAAATTTGTAGTACTCCACTGCTCTTTTGGGGAAATGAAGAGAGATGATAGAAGAAGTGGCTATTAGCCAGACATATACAGATTGCTTTTCATCCAAATGTCGATACATTTCACGTGTATTCTTGCTTTATGTGCTTACTCAGGAGCGATGCTTGTTTTCTGTCGGTGTTCCCGATAGGACTCTCGAATGTATCGGCGCTGATCTTGCGCGAATATTTGACGCGATAGGGGCAAAACGGATATAATCTTTTTTCGTATACTGCTTTTGCAGGTATTTCCAAATTTTTGCTTATGAGATTTTTTGCAGGGTTTCTCATCGTATTCGGGGTGATCATCATCATATTTCCCGCTATCATCGCGTATCTGCTCGGCGTGTTTTTCATCCTGCTCGGCGCAAATCTCTTTGCCGTCGCATTTGCCGCAAAGAAAGGTGGAGGAGATCGCCCGGGCGGATTTCGCGTCTGAAGCTACGAAGTGTTTTATCGCGATAAATCCCGCTAATCGTGTCTGTCGCCGGAAGTCTCTCAAGCGTTCTTTTCGCGTTTTTCCCGATTCTTTTTTGGGGGTACGCCTTTTCGTATCTCGACAACTCTCCTCTCAATGCCCGGCGATTTTTGCTGGGGTTGCTTTCCGGGGGTGCGGCGCTTGCAGCTATTCTCGGGATTGATCGGGTTTTTACGACGCTTTCGCTTTATAGTCTCAATCCGTTTTTGCAAGTCTCGACTCCGCTTGACGGGATCAGTGCATTTTTTTGGTGATATGCGCTCGTGCTCCTGTTTATCGCTGGCTTCGCGTTGGTACTGGCGTCAGTCATCACCGGCGGATCGGGTCGCCTTTTTGATTTTGCAAACAGCGTCGTACACTTTTTTGCGCTGTTTCCTCTGATCGTACTCACGATCCTCATGCTCGAGTTTTTCGGACTTTTTGATCTGACTGTATCAAATGGCATTCACGTCTCGGGCATCGCATATGCGAGCGTCGGCGCCATCATCGCATACTACCTGATGGTCTCGGTATTCGAGGAGGCGGCGAAACACTGGGGATTTCTTTCGAGTGCGAGAGGATATGCGTCTTTGCGGATATTTCCCCTCGTACTCGCGGGCACTTTCGTCGCGCTCGGATTCGCCTTTACGGAAAATGTGCTCTATCTCTCCTCCATCGCCGGAGTCGGCGGTATCGCGGATTCGCAGTATTGGCAGACGTGGTGATATCGGTCGGTGTTTTCGGTGCTCCTGCATACGCTCGCCTCGACCGTCATCATACGCGCGATGGTCAGTGGGCGCGTGCCGTTTGCGATCTCTTTATCGTGAGGGCGGTATCTGATCGCGGGAGTCGCATTTGGTGTGCTCTTGCATCTTGTTTTTAATATCTCGCTCGCCCTCGGATTTTCAGGGATGATCTTTGCCTATCTGGTCGGAGGATACGTCTATTTCACTCGCATGATAGCGGTCTCTGCGGATATGCGATAGCCAGTACGAAACACTCTCTATAAAGAGTAGTCATGAAGTGCGTACAAGTATCCTCGGGCGTATGTGCGGATGATCTCAGATCAGGTGTTCGGGTATCTTACTTTCGCACTCTTTAGAGTATTTCCCGGTAGTTCATCCTGTTCGCATACCGGGGACTATTTGGTACAAAAGGTAAAAAACGCTTTTTGATCAGAAAAATTCATAGTGTCAATGCATGCAAGAATATCCATGCTATGCTAGGCTAGGTTTCAGTGCTGTATAGTTTCTCCTAAAAATCCCCTGCCTACTGGCAGGGGGATGAAGTCTTTCGGAGTACTCTTCGGTAAACTATGCAATTGGATAATCAGGGATAAAGAAAATTCCGGATACGCGAAAACCTGAAATCTAAAAATCCAAGGTGTTCCGGCTTTGGATTTTTCATGATGCTTCCTGCTTGTTGACAGCAAATTATTCGAACCGGCAAAATCTAAGAGGCGCGCTGACTTTTCGCGATCGCGAGGGGAAATACGATGACAGCATCAAACACTCGGCGCAGGCGTGCGAATTTTCTGGGTCAAAATGCTAATCTGTACAGCCATTCGAATCCGAGGTGTCCCACCCATGCGGGCGCGCGACGCTGGAGACCGACGTGATAGTCGATGCTGGAGCCGATACCGGCGGCGATACGGACGTCCGGAGTCTGCGGCAAGAGCTCGTAGATCGCACGCTCCTGCGTGCACATGCCGAGTGCCGAGAGGAGGATAGTCGCTCCGCTTTCGCGGATGCGCTCGGCGATACCCGCCCAGTCAGGTGTGTCGTCCACGATCTCCAGATGGATGCGTATTCCTGGAAATTTGTCTTTGAGTATTGATACCATCCGAGACTGTATCGCGGATTTTTCTGCCCAGTCGCGGGCATCACGATCGAGGATCGCCACCGTCAGTTCTTTTTGTCCGGCGTATTCCAGCAGATGGGTCGTCAGTGTGCTGCCGGGGATGCGCGCGCCGTATTTGCGTTCGAGCGCCTTTCGGCGCAGTAGGAGCATGATACCAGTGAACGGGAGGAGCATCGCCTCTATCCACCACGGAAAGCGTCGCTCGGCGATCATCGCGCCCGCATACAGTCCGATGCCGTCGGGCAGTCGATCACCTGCGTCCATGAGCCACCGACGAAACTCTGCATCCTCCCGGGCGCGCAGGAGAATCTCGGGATTTGGTGTCGTGATGATGCGCCGCGTACTCGAGGCAAAAAGACCGCGAAGATACGAATCAGCGTCATCGATGCGCGTGAGTGAGATGCCAAAAAACTCCATTTGATGGGACAGATTATCACTCGCGTGAGTCTACCGCTCATCCGTCGTTTTGCAAGCACAAAGATGATGCGGAGAAGTTTTTTTTCATGCGTGATGGGATATGAGTTTGCATGCTTTCCACTGCTTTTATAAATCCGTGCTTGCCTTTTTCGGATCTTCGATTCGCTCTTTATACTTGCCTCCGAAAAATCCTCTGCCATCGACTGGGGGGTATCCATCGCTATGCGACAGACGACATGTGCGAGTATCAGTCCGCTCATCAAAATCCTCTACCAATAGAAAGCAGACTGCTCACTCGCCGTTTTGTGCTGTGAGCTAAAAATCTACCATGGCGATGTAGTCTCAAAGCGGCGTACCGTCCAGCATCCCCAGTATGCTCCATCCCCATGCGAGCGCCACAAGCAATCATACAATCAGAAACGGACCGAAAGCAACGACGCGCCCCCGACCGGATATGAGCGCAAATACGGCGTAGATACTGCCGATGACATACGCGATCGCAAGTCCGAGAATCGCCCACCATCCTCACGAAAGTCCCATGACAAAGGCGAGTCGCAGGTCGCCCCATCCCATCCATGCGGGGATCGCCTCGGCTTCATGAGTGTCGTCGGGCTCCTCACGGTCGCGCCATGAGAGTAAAAACATCCAGATCGGAAACACGACGACGCTCGCCGCAAGCTCGAATGCCAGACGGGGTCGTCGCCTCGAAAGCGCAAAAACGAGTCCGGGAATGAGGATCTGTATCAAAAAAAACGCGTATACAGCGATCGAGGCGAGCACTCACTCCCATAGTGCGACATCACCAAAAAATGGGATCTCCGCTCCTGAGATCCATCCCGCAAACACTGCTACGAGGCATGCCCACGCCGTCGGTACGGAGAGCTCATCGGGAATTTCGCCGTACAGGATATCGTACCAGGCGATGGGAATGAGCGCCAGTATGAGTGTCATCATCCACCACCACTCCGCCGAGAGCCATGGTGCGAGCATATCCACGTCTCGGGTCCAGACTCCCCCGAGCAGTACGAGTGCGAATACGAGTCCCGTCGAGATTTCGAGTATCGGGTACCAGATAGGGATGCGGACATGACAGTACCGACACCGTCCGCCCGAGAGCAGCCAAGAGACGACGGGGATGAGATCGAGCGCGCCGAGTATCTGTCCACACTCGGGACAGCGACTTCGTCCGGTGAGGATGCCTCCCTCGCCCGATCGCAGACGTGATACCAGCACCGAACAAAAACTCCCATAGACGAGACCCATGGCGATATGTATGCCCAGAATGAATATTTCGAGACTCATCTACGAGCGCGAAGCAAATGCGAAAAGATGCGGCGATACCGTCTGCTCCAGTGTCTCGATCATCGCCTCCGTGACCCCGCGGATGCGACACACCCGGCGAAACGAATAGATCCGCAAAGCGTGCTCAAATCGGGCGATGACGGCATTTTCGTCGGATGTCTCTGGTAAAATACCGAATGTACGCGCCACTTTCAGGAAAAAAAGATGCGTGGTCAGACGATTTGTCGCGGGATTCAGGAGCATGTCGACGGATGCGACATAGTCGTCGAATATCGAGGGATACAGCTCTCCCTCGGGGAGTGTACGAGACAGCAGTGCCAGGATTTCGAGGATATTTGAAATCGAGCGAAAATCGCATCCGCGCGTATCCAGCGAACGTACGAGGGTGTATTCGCGTGAGCGATTATGATGATTTCGGACGCGTATGATAAAGGTGGCGATGCTGCCGAGATCTATGATGGGACATGATTTTGCGTGCTTTATCCAGACGCGGATGCGTCCGTACTCACGCGCGAAGATATGATAGAGGCACTCATTGTCCCGGATAAACAGTCGTGTGAGGACGATGCCCTGTGTCGTATGCATGTGCTATCGTACGAGGAGATTTCCATCCGCGACCTCGAATGCGATGCGATATACTCCCTCCTTCGTGCCGACGAGGATCTCGCCGTCGGTCGGGACGTAGAGTGTCTCGATCGTGCCCGTCACCGGCTCGAGCTGTCCGAGATACGAGAGGGCGGTGATGTCTTGAAATCGATTGGAGTTTGGGGCAAATACCCAAATGGCATTGTTGAGCAGTAGGTACACATATCGCGGCGTCTCAGCCAGAAACAGCCGAGGAGCAGGCGATCCGTCGCGTCGCTCGTATCCCTGGGGCAGATCATTTATGACGACGGATGTGCGCGCATACTCCGGGACCGATACGATACGATCGATGGCGAGCGTATCTTTGAGCAGATAAAATCCTCCGTCCACCGCGAAATCATAAAGGGAAAAATCCGGCGCCTCCTCGTCTATGACGCGATCGCGGGAGGCGTAGCCGTTTATGCTCGGACGATGGCGATAGATCTGTGTCTCGCCCTCGATATCCGAGAGGAGATAGAGATTGCTGTTGAATGTATCGACAGCTCTCGACGCCTGCCACGTGCGCTGTCAGGCGACATTGACGTATTCGTACTCGCCCTTTTGAAATCGCAGGATCCGATTTGTCTCGGTGAGGATAAAGAGCGTATCGTCGATCATGCTCGCCGATACAGCGATCTCACCCTCCGGGAGCGGTGAATTTTTGATCTCTGCTCCGCTTACCTGCGGACCGATGAGCGTATTTTCATGCAGGAAATATCGTCGTTTATTTTCCTCGAAAATGCCGATGAGACTGGCGTCGGTCGATGAAAATGGGTGCCTGAGATTTTCCTCGGAGAGGACAAACGACTCGATGCCGTTCATTTCTTTTTTGAGCACAGAGATATTCGTGAGCAGAGTATCCACGTCATTGAGAAACAACTGCGCCTCCCGCACCTCGAAAATGAGATCCTCCGCCTCGGCGATATGCGAGTGAAACAGCTCCGGATTGCCGATATCCTTTCCCGCTTTTTCGATGAGGATGTTGGCTGTTACCAGCTTTTCCCGATACTCCTCGGGCACGGTACGACTGAGACTGTCGACAAAAAGCGACGAGATGATGAGATACAAAAGCGTCACGGATACCACGACTCCGAGTCCGAAAATGCCGCGGCGGATCATCGGATGTCTGAGATCGACGGTTTCCCCGATTCGCGCTGATACCCGAGTGACAACGGGATGATCACGCAAAAATGTCATCGCGTCGCTTGCATAGCATCGTACTCGATCCAGCGACCCGGAAAATACCGACCCCTGCTCTGATACCGGCGTGGAGGCTCGGGGTTTCTCTGGAGCAATGGTGATGATGTCGCATCCCACTCAGGAAAACTCCCGCTCAAAGAGCATGCTCACCGCTTCGGGTTTGCGTGCGTGGATGGCGCCGACTTCGGTGAGATCATCCTCTGACAGCGTATCGAGTAGTGGCGTGTTTGACACGAATACCGCTCCGGACTGGGGAATCGATCCGTTTGATACATAGGAAAATTCCTGTTCGTCGCTCGTCATATCCTCGGCGATATCCGAGATCTCCCCGTCTTTTACGAGCAGGACATTCGGCTTTCCGAGGATGGAAAAATACAGCTCGTCATCGACCACGCCGCCCAAAAACATGGAAAGCTCCCCGAGCGAATATTCACGCGAGAGCTCTCAGAGCGTTTTATTGAGCTTTTCGAGTACAAATGAAAAGTCCGAAAAAAACGAAGCGCGCTCGCAGATATTCGTCGTGATGAGCTCGTCGGCGGTTTTTTCCAGAAATTCGGTGAGATGCGTCGTCGCTCCGGAGATCTGATACGATACGAAAATATCGGCGCCGATATCCCGGGTGCGGGAGACGGGACGCGGAGCATCGGGAGCATCGCCCGGGTACCGCCGTATGTCCGCTCGAAGCATAGCGAAAAGAAAAAACGTACGTGAATGGCTAATCTATCGAAATTTATCGGAAAGTCAAAATGACACGACGAGTATTTTCCATCATACGATGAGAAAGCACGCGATCGCACTATACTCTGAAATTTTTCATAAAGACCGGTTTTGCGGATATTTTTACAGAAGTCGCGAGCGTACCTATCCTCGTCTCCGGGCTGATCTGGTCCGACGCCGAAATATGCCTCATGCACTCCGGCAGTTATGGCGGATCATGTATCGCGATACCGGTCTTTCGTCTGTCGACCCGGGCACCTAGGGAAAAACAACGTCTTTATTTTCACCATCGGCATCTTTTTCCAAAAGCAGTGATCGCACATACTCGGCATACTCTGCCACCGCCTCGGCGCAGGCGATCATCGTATCGTCCGCCATCGTCGCGTCGACTCGCCCGGAGACTCCCGCCACATACGCGACTGTGGCGATATCCTCTCGGGATGTCATCGTCGAGACCAGATCATAGGATCCCGGTATCACTGCGTCCGATTCATATTTGCTTCGCAGGATGCCTACTGTCGCCTCATCATCCGGTGAAATCACCGCATCCAGCAGGATACCGCCGATAGAGACGCCCCGATCCGAGAGAGAAAAATCTCCCTGCTCGGGATAGATATCCAGAAATACGGGAGGAAATTTGTCGCCATTCTGATTTTCTCATACGAAAATATTCGGGAGGACGATGTCGCCCGCACGGTGATCGCTTCAGAGTGTGGGACCCATGCCGAGACCGACGACCACCTCGGGTCCGAGCGTATCGACTATTGATTCGTAGGATCGTATGCGCTTCTTGGCGGGTGTATTTTCATCATCTCTCCAGAGGACGAGCATCGTACCGCCGGCGCGATATATCCGCGCATCGGCGAGAGGGATTCGCTCATCGAGACGCAGATCGAGTCGCCTCGTGACGCTGTGCGCGATCCGAGCATCGTGTGTGATGAATGTGAAAATCATAGCTTTTCGATACAATAACACCGCCGACTCTACTCGGATTTGTATTTTTCTCCACTGTTTTTATCGATCGATGAGTATTTCTTTTCCCGCACATTTCGAGCTTTTTGCCTTTGCGTTCGTGTTTTTGTGTCTCGGATTTTTCGCGGGCTGGATGATCGGGAGGATCATACGCGCGAGAGCCCTCAAAGCCGCGGGGCAAAATGCCGTGCGGCGCTCCGCCGAGACGATACGCGGACACGCCTATGAGAAAATTCTGCCCTATCTTCCGGACTTTCCCTATGATCCGAGCGACATGATCTTCGTGGGGAGAGGCGTGGACTATATCGTTTTTGACGGGCTGTCGCGGTGAGGCGTGGGGGATGTCGTATTTCTGGAGGTGAAATCATGACGCTCGCGCCTGTCGACACGCGAGCGATCCATCGCGGATGCGATCGCACACAGGCGCGTGCGATATGAGACGTATCGGCTCTGACGAGAGTAAATCGGTATCATGATTGCGTGTTCTCGGCGGGAAAGAATAGTCAACTGTTATCAGTAAAATGCTTCTGTCAATATACATTGACTCGACAAAAATAATCCTGAAAGTATCATTTTTCGAGTAAAAATTATCTACTGTAAATATGGTATCCACTTCACCATCCTTATTTGATTTCGCATTGGCACTGCTGCCCAAAGCATGAGAAAATGTGTCTGCGTCGATGGATGCCGTCGGGGTGCGAACGGGTGAAATTCTCTCATCCGAAGAGACTGCTGGATGGCTGGATTTTCTCATCCAAAATCCTAAACAATGCCTCGCTGTAATGGTTTGCGTACTCTGAGTGGCGATGACGATACGGATGATATTATTGGCTTGTGAATGCTGTAGAGACCCAAAACTCCAGCTTTCCTGAAATCATGATGAATGTGTGTCTGACGAAGGGCGATTTGGAAATATGTGTGAACTGAGACGGGATCATCGGGAATTAGATGCGTACGGAATGGAAGAGTTGCTCCGATAGCCGCCCTCCCTTTGCAATCTGGTGTGCATCGTGTACAATAGCGCTCGCATTTGAAAGTGCGTGCATCTCCCTCTGTTTTTTTCCTATTACTCTTTCCCGATTTCGATCGTGCGAATGCCGTGTCGGGCATCGTCCCGGCACCCGCACGCTCATACGCGAGCGGTCCGCGGACTTTCGCGACTGTCCATAGACCGGGATCAAAAAGAGGGATAACGGCTTTGAAATGCTTTTTTACAGGGACTTTTCATGAATATCGAGCAGTGCGATGCGGTGGCGATAGGGCGGTTTGACGGGCTGCATCTCGGTCATCGTGCGTTGTTTGGTCGTCTGTGAGATCACGGTGCGCTCGTCGTCATCGATACCGGTCGCGCGGATCTGACGCCGCCGGATTTTTTGTCTCGATATACGGATATTCCCATTCGTCGATATCAGCTTTCGGATATTACTTCTTATTCTCCGGAGCGATTTCTAGCGCTTCTTCGGGGTGATTTTCCTAGTCTGAGGCGCATCGTCGTCGGGGAGGATTTTCGCTTTGCACAGGGGCGTAGCTGCGATGCGGAGTGTCTGCGATCGATGTATGTCGGCGAGACTGTCATCGTCCCCGAGGTGATGATTGATGGACAGCCGGTGCATTCGCGCCATATTCGCACGTACCTCTTGTCCGGTGATATCGCCCGCGCGAACCGGTTTTTCGGCAGAGAATACCGGGTATACGGACGGCATATCCCGGGACAGGGACTCGGGTCGCGATTGTTTGTCCCTACGATCAATGTCGATATTGCCCCCTTTCTTGCGCCTGCAGAGGGGGTGTACGTCACCCGGACGACTATCGATGACAGGATCTGTCCGAGTGTTACATGTATCGGACGGCGTGTCTCGACTGATGGGCAATTTGCCGTCGAGACGCATCTTTTGGATGTCGAGGACGAGAGACTCGCATCTACGCATGAGGTCGCCATCCAGTTTCTAGAGCGCATCAGAGAAAACCGGTTTTACCCGGATCCCGACGATCTACGCTGACAGATCATGGAGGATATCCAGACTGCGAAACGGAGATTTGCTTGATAGTGATCGTGCGTACGGCGTATTTCCCGGATTGCTTGATGCAGCCTTTCAGTCGCGTAGCACCGATTTCTGTTTTACAGGTATACTTCTACACTACTTGATTTCGTGATTCTCCCCGGGAAAATGCATCGATATTCGCATGGGTCTCGCGCCAGCGCGTGACTATCGTCGTATCCGCGCGATGCGCCGCGTGCGGCGTGATGAGGATATTGTCCTTTCCTGTAAATCTCGAAAGTCCCTCATCCGACTCGTCCGTGAGGACATCCAGTCCGACACCTCGCAGATTCGTATGCTGACTCAGGAGTGCTGCCTCGTCGATGAGCTCGCCTCGTGCGACATTGATGAGGATTTTGCCGCGCATCTGCCGGATTCGCGATGCGTCGATCATGTGGTGATTGTACTCGGTGAGACTGCATGCCAGCACGATGATATCGCTTTTTTGAAAAAGCGTATCCAAATCCACGTACGAAAATTTCGGACTCTCCTCTGCAAATGTCGCGTCCTCGCGAATATCGTACCCGACGACTCGCATATCGTAGGCACTGCCGAGCCGTACGACCTCTCTGCCGATGCGTCCGATACCGATCACGCCGAGCGTCCGTCCGGCGAGATCCAGACACTGCATGTCTTCATCGCAAAATTTTCCTCTGTCTACCGCTTTCCGGGCGCCGAGCATATCCCGTACGAAAAAAAGAATCATCATGAAAGCATGGGCGGCGATGACGTGCGGACCGTATGAGGGGATGTGACAGACCGCGATACCGCGTCCCGTGCATGCTGCGAGATCGACGTGATCATAGCCGGACGAGCGAATCGCGATGCATCGCAGGCGCGGATACCGATCCAGCACCGACGCTGTCACGTGCGAGCGGATGAATATGGAAATATACTCCACCGTCTCGTCGTACTCGGCAGTCTCGGGTGTGAGAGGGAAATCATGCACGATTTCCCCGGTGCGGACATGGGGGGCGTCGCTCTGCGCCTGATATTCGAAGTGATGGACGACGGGCATGACGGTGATTTTAGAAATACTGCTGGAATGTACGGGCGATTGATTTCCAGCGAAATTCGAGGGCTTTTTGTCGAGCGTGGAGGCTCATCGGTGCGATTTTTTCCGGATGCTCGAGAAAATATCGGACTGCCTCGGCGAGTGCCGTGACGTCGTTTACTGCGATGATCGTACCGGTTTTTCCCTCGTCGATGAGCTCCTCCGCTCCACCGACGGGCGTGTGGATCACGGGGAGTCCGGAGGCGAGCGCCTCCAGGGCGGCATTGCTCATGCCCTCGTTTCGCGAGGGAAATACGAAAACATGCGCATCCCGATAGGTCTCGGGCATACGCTCGCGCGGTCGTCCTCCCGCAAATATTATGCGCTCTTCGAGTCCGTGACTTTGTGTCTGCGCTTCCAGTTGTTTGCGCTTTTCGCCGTCGCCGACGAGGGTACAGGTCCAGTTTTTTTGCTGGATGCGCGAAAACGCCTCGATGAGAATATCCACACCCTTTCGCTCGGAGAGTCGCCCGACAAAGAGAAATCGGACTGTCTCCAGAGGAATTGGTATTTGCCTCGGTGAAAATCGATCCGTGTCGATGCCGTTTGGGATGACGGTGATAGCTCCCTGGTACGACCGGTACGCCAGATCCCGCAGGGCACTAGAGTTTGCTATGACTGCGCTGCTGCGTCGCCAGAGAAATGGCGCAAACCACCGAAATATCACCCGATCCAGCAGTTGCCATTTTTTCGCGTAGCCAGGGACGCTCGCCCCGCGCAGGAGACAGACATAGGGTATTGCGTACTTTCGTCCGAGCAGCCATCAGAGGATGATGGGCGGATACGACCAGCAGACGATACTGTCGTAGCGATGCTTGGCGATGAGCATTTTCGCAAATCGATACGTGCGAATGCCGGAGCGGATCAGATCCGAAAAGCTTTGTGCGTGGAGATTTCGTCACTGCTTTCCGATGTCGAGCAGATAGATATGAATATTTTTTGCACAGGCTCGCTCCTCGTAGTCTCCTGCCGATCCCGCCACACAGTCGATGATGATATCCTCTCCCTCCCACGCGCGCAATAGCTCGGCATTTGCCGTCGCCTGTCCGCCGCCGAGCGGAGGAAATTCGTAGTTGAGCATGAGGACGCGTTTCGGCATTTACATGATTTCTCTGATGATATAGCGCTTTTCTTTGCTGCCGTGATAGTAGTCGCGGATGACGACGTCGAGTACGATACCAAACATGAAAAAGATAAGCCCGATCTGAAAAAAGAACACGCCGAGCACCAGAAATCCATTTCGAAAAAAGGAAATGTCGTAGATGAGATTTTGCAGGAGAGCCACAAATAGCATGCTAGCGCCGATCCCCAGATTTAGCAGACCGAGCGCTCCAAAGAGATGGAGGGGTCGTCCCTGATAGTTGTAGATAAACCAGATATACAACAAATCGATAAATCCCTTTACGGATTTGCTCCAGTTGTACTTCGTGCGACCGCTCGTACGGGCGCGATGAGAGACCGGGATTTCCGTCGTACGAAATCCCCGGATTTTCGCGATCGCCATGATATACCGGTGCATCTCGCCCCAGAGATAGAGATCCTCTATGAATCACTGACGATACACCCGGAGAGTGCATCCGCTGTCGTGCACGCCGTCGTCCAGGATATTTCGCCGTAGAAATCGGGCGATGCGCGTGACGACACGCATCCAGACCGGGTCGTTTTTACGATTTTGTCGCCATCATGCCACGATGTCGTATTCACCCTCCTCGAGGGTGCGATACAGACGGATAAATTCATTCGGATCATTTTGTCCGTCGCCATCGAGCGAAAAGACAATGTCTCAGCGCGCATGGGAAAATCCCACATCGAGCGCGATCGACTGTCCGTAGTTGGTATTCAGTCTCATGCCGACGACGCGATCGTCGTGCTCTTTGCACTCGCGGATCTCGTCCCAGGTGCCGTCGCGACTCCCGTCGTCCACCATGATGATTTCGTAGTCTTGGTCGGTAAAATCCCGCCTCATCACCTCGGATACCTCCCGAAACAGGGGGACAATATTTCCCCGCTCATTGAAAAAAGGAATGACGATAGAAATCATGAAATGGATTTTTTCAAAAATCTCGGATGCTTGGCATTGTATGGATAAACGGTGTTTTTGAAAATTTTGATTTCCCCTCCATATGTCGTATACTCGAGTACAATATGTCTCAAATAGGATTGCGTACGATCTTGCTTCATCCTCTTTGCCATCGTTTGTCGTCCCATGATTCCCCGATTTTTGCTTCTATTCACGCTCGCTCTCGCGCTCCTGGAGTGTGCATTGTTGCTCATCACGGGACGCCCCCTCATCGTAAATGCGTATCTGTCCCTGCTCACAGTCGCCGTCGGAGTCGGTGCGTATCTGCTGGCCGTCCGGCATGCGACGATCTCGTACGATCTGTCCCTGTATAGCCGTGTCGGCATTGCACCGCTTTGTCTGACTTTGGGCATGTTGCTAGTCATTGCCGCATTTGTGTCCGCGCCGTGGTATATCGTGATATTCGGTGCGTATGCGCTGATATCGCTCTTTTTTCTCGTATCCGGATTTGTGCATATCGCATGAGCACTCTTGTGCTTCGCGCTCGTGCTCGTGTTGTTTCTCTCCGGTCGCGGGGATGAGATACGCCTCATAGCGGGATTTGGATATGCACTGTTTGGACTCTCTGTCGTACAGAGCGTACTCGCCAATCATGGCTCTCGCGTTTCTCGATTTTTCGTCGTATGCCTCAAAAGATTTTCCCGATAGCCATTTCCGCGCTCTTTCTGCTTGCGGCGGTGAGCGCCGGAGTGCGTGCGCAGATTTTCTCCGAATGAGTCGGAGGCGGTATGTTCTTTGTCTGAGTCCTCGCGATCACGATCGTCGCGTCGTACTGGAGCACGGTATTTGCCCGTCTGTGGGAAATGCTCGAGCCGTATGTCCTCTCTCGGCGCGCGATCGCTCCGTTTTGCGTGTGTATTGTCGGACTGTTTGCGCTGATCTCGGGAATGTCGTTTCCATTTCCGGCTTCTGGGGGGATCATATATATCCTCCTCGCGATTCTCTGTATCGCCGTCGCCGCGTTTGCGTCCCGGGTTTTTTCATGGGGAAAATGGGGTGCTGGCGCACTCTCTCGTCTGAGTCGACGACATATACCATGGATGCTTGCGGGGATAGCGACCCTCCTCGTCGTGGTATTCGCACTCCCCGTCACTCTCCCCGTATGGCTGTGATGACTCGTCGCCATCGCATTTGGGTGGGCGTGGTATCTCGATTTTCGTACCGGATATTCGGATCGTCTGCGACTGTCGCCGAGGATGTACATACTGTTTTCCGGTTTTGTGTTTGTCGCTCTTGTCGTGCGCTATAGCCTCTTGTTCAACTGGTCGTTTCTCCTCTCGTTTTTGGTGACGGCGGGATTTTTCGGGGCGATCGCGCTCGGATACCATCTCGTCGCGGTCGTACGGGTGTTTTCTATCGTCTCGGATTCGTCGATGCCCGAGTACCATCCCTCGGCTCTCTCGGCGGTACGACGCACGGCACACGAGTTTTTTCGGGAGTATTTTTCCTCTACGGCAAAGTATGCGACATTTATCCTCATCGCATGGGGCGTCTATGCGTGAGGACTCTGGATCGTGCAAAATCCGAATCCGGCAGCATGGTTTTTCGCGGATGATGATGCACAAAGCACGGATATACGCATCGAGCGCGGACTGCTGCGTGATGCACTACTGGAAAATCTCGATATCACCGCGATTCCCGGTATCCGCGCTCCCGGCGCTTTCCAGGTGCCCTCGTCTCTCGAAACAGAGCTGCCCGCTGCGATGGAGCGACTCGTCGAGATAGCAGCGCTCTCAAACGAGCGAAGCGACCCCGACGAGCCTATTTCGTATCTGGATGCGTATGAGATACTCTTTCGGGTATTTGGCGTCGATATCGGCGAATCAATCTCGCGCGTCGATCCTCCCATGACATTCGTCGGACGCGACGAGCCGAGATACGAGATCGCAAAGGCGGCGTACTATCGCCAGCTTTTTCCCTCTGATTTCAATATATATCGGACGATCGATACACAGCATCTGACGGCGCTCGTGTTTTTGCTTTCGGGGCGAGAGTATCCGACGACGCAAAATATCCTCGCGTACTCCTACCGGTACGGTCTGGAAAACAGCTGGTATGATGCGTCGCTGTCCGCGGATGCAGCCGTGGATTTAGAAAATTTCAGCGAGATCATCGTTCGCACCGGCGATCTCGCGATCGAAGAAAGAGGAATCGGGGCGGAGTAAATTATTCGCCGATGCGCCAGATCATGACATTTTCCCATCATGCTACGGGAGGCTCGATGACGGTGACTTTTTGTCTGCGCAGATAGGAGCGGATACTGCTGTCTGCGAGCATGCGAAATCAAAAATCATCGAGGATGACGTAGTCGACCGCCCTCAGCGCATCGACCGACTCGATCGTTTGTGCCTGAGCGTAGGGAGCGCTTTCCGGCGTGCTCCTGGCTCTGCCGTCGAAACGAAACGGGATATAGTACCGATCCGCCTGCGGGAGATATATCTGCAAAAATATCGGTAGATGCGTGGCGATGCGCGGATGCGATCGTACGACCTCTATCGTCTGCAGCGCTGATCTCATATCCGACTGCGGAGCGGTGTCTCCGATGACAGAGTACGCCCGCGGCGACAGCTGGTATGCGCCCGTCGATATCAGAAACAGGAGCACGGCGATCGTCGCGATCCATCGCCAGCCGCGCTCCGAGTCCAGTACTCGATGTATCCCGGTGACGATGGGCATGATGCCGAGCCATACCAAAAACGGCACCAGTAAAAATATATACCTCTCGGCGAATACGTCATTCGCGAATGCGAGATAGAGCATGTATATCGCGATCGTAGCGGAAAATGCGATCGCCCGCCCCCGATTTTGAAAAAACAGGACGACGATACCGACCAGGGAGAGCGGAAAAATCCATCAAAGCCGCTCCCAGAGAATCTGCGTATAGCCCGCGAGATACGAGGATGGCGGAGGAGTCAGGGAGATATTTGAAAATACCTGCGGCACCAAAGACCATGCGGTATATCCCGCAAAGACGAGAACGAGGACGAGGATGGCGAGATTTCCGGGAGAGCGAAAATTTTTCATGATGCGTGCGAAGTCGGCAAGGTACGGCGATATCGCGATACGAATCGCCGAATACAACACCAAAAATGCTCCTGCCGGATGCGTATTGACACAAAGCAATACGGCGACCGCGAGACCTGTAGCATCAAAAAACCGTGCTCGATCCATGAATCGCTCCAGAAAAATCACCCCCGCCAGCATGAATCCCTGCAGGAAAATATACATGCGAATCTGCCTCGACCAGTCGATCTCCCACTGCAAAAATGCAAGCGCCGCCACGACCGCGAGCGCCACTCTCTCGCCGGACATATGCCGAAACAGGATATACGACAGCATCAGCACGCCTACTCCCGCGATACCGCTGATCGCCCGAAAGAGCGTGACAGAATCGATCGGTATCCAGGCAAACAGCGCGTACAGAGAGTGGACGATCTGGGCTCGGGTGTTGATATCTCCGTTTGAGAGGAGGGGATAGCCGTGCTCCCGTATCGCCGAGATGAGCGCGTATGAAAACGCCTCGTCCATCCAGAGACTCGGGATATCGATCCCGTAGAGGCGCAGTGCCGCTCACCATGTCATGACGAGCGCGAGCACTATCACTGTGATGTGTCGGTATATCCATGCGATCATATGCTCTCATCTTCAGGATGTGGATATCCGCATCATACTCACCTTTTGTATATCGGCAATACAGCTATACATAAAAATCTCTTCGTCTCGGGACGAAGAGATGTCATGCTGACAGTGTATTGTTATGAGAGTGTGATTGTTCCGCTTCTGACTGTCCCGTCGCTTCCTTTTGCTTTGATAGTCAGGGTGGTATTGTCCGTGAGCTCAAACACTACGTCTCAGTTGTTTGTCGGAGTGACGGACGACCCGGGAGTAAATCCGAATGAGCCTGCAACCTCGAGGCGATAGCTCGGGTTTCTCTGTACTCATACGGCGACACTGCCTCCGATCGGCTGGAGGAGGATATGTTTATTTCCAAAATCGTCTCCGGTAGTAGAATTATCAAGCGATGCCTGTACCCACG
>JANQGT010000002.1 GCA_028277205.1 Candidatus Altimarinota bacterium | reverse complement strand
ACTGTCACATATGATCTATTTGATGAGTCTCTCCGCAGTTTGGTCGATGCTGAGATCGACAAAGAGGCGAAAATTTTCATTCTCGAGGCTTTGCCGACGGAGGTTTTGCATCCGACGGAGCTCGAGCGTTTGATTGATGCGAGGGTCGGGCATTTGATTTCGGCCCGTCGTGTGACGGATTTCTCTGCAAGTGTTTCGTTTACGGTTCCTGATGACAAGCTGTTGACGCCGGGAACGATCACAAAGCAGGCTTTTCCATAAGGTGATTTGATGGCGACTGATCAGCAATATTATGAGCTTTTCACTCGGATGGATCATCCAGTGTTTCGCAAAATTTTCGACGACGTTGCGAATTTTGACGACACGACTCCGTTCAATTCAGTGCTAAATCTCCTGATGGCGAAGCAAATGGTCAAGCTGGTCGGTTTCTGTGATGGCCTGACTTTGGATTCTCATCCTCATACGGTTCGAGAGGAGACGATCGACAAGTGGGAGGAGACTTATTTCGGTTTCACGAAGGTCGGCGTCGATTTTACTCAGCGTCGTGATGAGCTTCTGCAGCGATACAATATCGACATCGGGATGGCTGTCGGTGATGTGATTACTCTAGCTGAGTCGATCACTGGGCAGACTCCGGCTGTCATCCGAAACGCATTTTTTTCGGGCTGGACGCTGGACGATCCGGCCCTCTCAATTTTGGACATCTCGACGATTTTGGGAGGGGATGATCAGGCCGATCATGCTCACTTATATTTTGTCGTTTTTTCTGATCCGGTTGATGCCAATTTGCTCGCAATTTTCGATGAGGAGTTGACGGCGATTGAAAAGGCTGGGTCGAGACATACTTTGATCTCTCCGCCGAAATTCTGGGTTCTGGATTCGAGCGTGTTAGATCTGGACACTCTATTAGGATGAGGATGACGTCATGAGATTAGGATTCGTAAACTTTGCAGATCTGGCGCTTTTACTCTGGAAGTCGGTCGATCACTTTCAGCCTTTGCAGAATTTCCTCAAGGACTATCTGGTCACTATGTATAAGGAACAGAATCGGGTCGGTATTATTTCCGGGTGCGAGCTCTCTGTTGTTTCGGGGTTGACTGTTCGGGTAGCTGCTGGGGTTGTTCTTTTTGATAATGATGAGCTCGTCA
>JANQGT010000011.1 GCA_028277205.1 Candidatus Altimarinota bacterium | reverse complement strand
TTTATTCGCGTGTGCGATGAAAAATGCGATGTGACTCTGCGCATCCCGGATACGCGCCTCGAAATCACCCCCGCTCTTCAAAAATTCGTCCGGATCTTTCGCGTCGGGTAGGGTGATGATCGACAGATTGACTTCTTCGCCGAGCGTATTTTCGATCGTGGAAAATGTCGCTGCGACCCCCGCCGAGTCCGAATCGAGACATAAAAATATATTTCTCGTCAGGCGTTTGATACTCTGGATCTGCTCTCTGGTGAGCGCCGAGCCGCTGATGCCGACCGCCTCTGCATAGCCCGCCTGATGCAGGGCGATCGTATCCATCTGTCCCTCTACGATGACGATACGATCGTGTTTTGTGATGGTGCTTTTCGCGAGGTGCAGTCCGTAGAGGAGCCGACTCTTGTCAAAGATTTCGGATGCCGGGGAGTTGAGGTATTTCGGCTCGCCCCGGTCAATGATCCGTCCGGTGAATCCGATGGTGTGTCCTGTGAAATTTGCGAGTGGAAAGATGACGCGTCCCGTAAATTTATCCCGGTTTTTCGCAGAAAAAATCCCGGACTCCAGGATCATTTTTTCTCCAAATCACTTTGCGCGCAGATGCTCGTAGTGCGGCTTTCCGCTGTCGGCGTACCCGAGCTCGAATCGCTGTATGGTCTCATCCGAGAGTCCGCGATCCCTGAGGTATTTTAGCTTGTCCGCGTGTGTCTGCTCCCACAGTCGCGTATGATAGTACTCTTTGCTCGCTCTATGCAGATCGTAGACGTCTCCGCCAGCGTCGCGCTCGCGCTTTTGAAAATTCGTCCGAAGCTCCACGCCCGCTTCTTTCGCAAGCAGGGCGAGTGCCTCGGAGTAGGGGATCTGCTCGATCTCCATCAAAAATTTTATGGGTCATCCGCCCCGATGCGTCGCAAAACAATAGGCGAGATTTTTCGCGGGCGAGACGACAAATGAGGGAGTTCGCTCCGCTTTGAAAGGGGAAAGTCCCTTGTAGTTCGCACCCGCTTTTTTTAGGACGACGTAGCGGGACGCGAGCTCTACGATGTCGATACGAGACTCGATGTCGCGAGCGACGGACATAGGCGGTGAGAGAAATTTCCATGATACGAATTTTTTTGAAAAATGCGAGAGAGACTAGTGGAGTATGAGCGGGATGCTATTTTCCTCCGGCAGCGTGAGCGTATCCGGATACGCAAGATCCGCTATGATCATATCCGGTCGTATCGCTGCGATAGTTTGCCAGAAAAGCAGGTGATCGACGTTCGTAAACCCACCGTCGTCAATGTCGAGCAGAGCGCAGACATACGTGATCAACAGTACAAAATTTTCATACACGATTTTTTTGAGTGGAGTGTCGGGGTCGATGTCTTCGATGCTGTATGAGAGCCCCTGCAGACAATGCGTAATGCATTTTTCATGTATGGCTTGCCATCGTCGTATGATGGCGAGATAGATGATACCGGGATCGAGCGCGCCCACTGCTTCTCGCAGCTGCTGATCTGCCAGAGAGATTGGGCTGTTTATGCACGATACGATACTTGCCGTTTTTTCTTGCGATCAGGGAATCATGCTTGTGATTTGCTTGATTTTACAAAGCTCTGCGATGGCATCTCTCGCGGCTGCGGCTACGGGATAGTCTGCTGTCGATGCGTCTTCATGAGGGGAAAATCACGCACTTTTCAGCAGAGCTAATGCGCGCGTGATCGGCTCGACAAACGTACAGTGCACGATGCTCTCGACGCCGGTTCACTCGGGAATCGCCGAAAATATCGGTATTTTCGAGAGGGCATTCGCATCGAGCGTCATGGCTATGAGCAGACGCAGCTGTTCGGATTTCGGGAGTGCGAAAAGCTTTTCGGGATTGACGACGACGATCCAGTGTCCGTGTGTGTCGCATATGGGGATCGCGTCGATAGGCACGTTACCGTTGATCATATCATCACGCAGTCTCTTGCTTCGCTCATCTAAAATCTTTTTCGAGGGAGGACCGAGCATGTTTGCGAGTTTGATATATTGTCTGATATCAGCTGTACTCTGGACGGGAAACGCTCCGAAAAATCCCCGATTTGTTTGCAGTGTGGGACCGGAGCCGCGAGGTCAGAAAATCTGCTGAAACGCACCACTATTTCCCGTTACTCGCGTAAACAACTGCGCAAGATAGAGCAATCACTGGATGCGGACGTCTTCCAGATCGGGAGCTTCTCGGGGCGTTCTTGCTTTTGATGTGAGACGTGCGATGAACGTGGAAATAGCGTCTCTTGCAGCCTTTATGCGATCCGGCGGCGATGTACGTGACTGTGATGATTTTTCCGGTGCGCCCCGAAGACCGTCCGCCATAAACGAAATAGCACGCTGATAAAAAATGACACGATTACCATAATCATTGCAAAATAAAGAGAAATTATTTCCTCTCGAAAATGTCGACTTTCCCTCTTGCTATTCGATGATTCCATGGTCTCGAAGTATTTCTATCTGTCGTCTGGAGAGGATTTTTTTCAGGGTCGTACCATCCGTCGTCGCTATCGCCTCGATGCTGCCGAGTGTCGAGAGGAGCTTTTTTCGTGTCGCGGGACCAAATCCCGGCAGCTCCTCCAGGAGATTTTTTTTCATCGCTTTCGATCGCGTTTTCCTGCCAAAATCAATGGCGAATCGGTGCGCTTCGTCGCGCAGTTTTTGCAGGAGCATCAGCTCCTGACTCCCCCGATCAAATATGAATGACTCGGACTGTCACGGTAAAAATATCTCCTCTTCGCGCTTTGCGATGCTCGCGAGATGGGGGAGTCGTACGTCTTTAGGGGAAATTGCTCGCTCTCGACATGCCGTCTGGATCCCCTCCATCGCGTGCGAGAGTTGCCCTTTTCCGCCGTCTATGAGGATGAGCGTAGGGAACTTTTCCTGCTCCAGCCCCTCGAGTGTGCGACGATGGAGCACCTCTTTGATAGATGCGAAATCATCGATCGCGCCGTCTGCAAGCGAGCGGATGTGATATTTTCGGTAGCGGGACGGATCGGTTTTTCCATTCGCGATGACGCTACGGGATGCGACAGTGTAGCGTCCTGACGTATGCGAGATGTCCACACATTCAAAGAGAATTTCCCCCCTCTTCGGGGTCGCGTATCCCAGAGTATCGAGGATACTCGCCATGGTCGCGCGCGAAATCGTCTTTGCAGAAAGCGACGCCATTTCCTGTTTGTAGGCAAATGACAGCGCATTCGCATAGGCAAAGTCGAGGAGATCTTTTTTCGAGCCGAGGGTGGGATATTCGATCTCGATGCGGTGAGTTTCGAGGAGTGTCAGCAGACTTGCATCCTCGGTCTTCATGCGCAGGAGGAGCGTGAGTTTTTTGGAAAATTCACTACTCACATACCGTCGCGCCAGATAGCTGGAAAAGAGAATATCCGCATTTTCTGCGAGAGGATTTTCGATCTCGCTCGACTCGACTCCCACGACATTGCCGTCGCGCACCGAGACCGTGCATGCAAAGGCTCGGGAGTATTTCTCCAGAAAGATCACCGCATCGGCGTTTTCGCCGACGGCTCCGCGCGCCACCTGTTTTGCGCCGATGTTTTTCAGTGAGGTGATCTGATCTCGCAGTTTCGCCGCCTCTTCAAATCGTTTGTTTTTGGCGTGCATTTGCATTTTTTCCTGCAGTTCGCGGATGACGCCGGGCGCGTTTCCCCGCATGAATTCCTTGAGTCTGCGGATATTGTCCGCGTGCTCGCCGAGCTTTTCCGGCTCGAGCGTGCAGGGTGCCGGACACAGCCCGATGTAGTAGTCGAGACAGGGGATAGAGCGTCCGGCTTTCGCTGTGACTGCCAGATCCCCTGCTTCATTTTTTGCAAATTTCATCCGGCACGCTCGGATGCGAAATGCCTTTCTGAGTGCAGAGAGCGCCTCTGTCACGCTGACGCCCGCCGCATACGGACCAAAATACGCTCCGCCTCCGGTTTTCCGTCGCGTCTTTACGACCTCGGGGACGGGGTCGTTTGTCACGCGGATGTAGGCGAGATTTTTGTCGTCCTTCATGAGGACGTTGAATTTCGGTTTGTGTTTTTTTATGAGATTCGTCTCCAGGATCAGCGCCTCGGTTTCATTTTTCGTCTCGATCCAGTCGATGTCGACGATGGCGTCCACCATGATTTTTTTCGCGAAATTCAGTGCCGTCTTTCCGGAAAAATACGATGCCACACGCGAGCGGAGATTGACGGATTTTCCCACGTAGATGATAGTGTTGCGGGCGCTTTTCATGAGATAGACGCCAGGCGTACGCGGCAGGCGGACGATGGTGTGTTTGATTTCGTGTTTCATTGCTTGTGAGTATATTCATTCATGGCAAATACACGATAGTACAGGGATTGAAAAAACCCTGCAATCACCTACAATGTACGAGTGCCAATTTTTCAGACTATGGCGAAAAAATCCTACTACGACACCCTCGGCGTCGCAAAAAACGCAAGCGAAGCGCAGATAAAAAAAGCCTACCGCACGCTGGCTATGAAGTACCATCCCGACAAAACGCAGGGAGACAAGGCGAGCGAGCGAAAATTTCGGGAGATCAGCGAAGCGTACGAGACGCTCTCGGACGCCAAAAAACGAAAAAACTACGACATATACGGCACCGCCGATCCGAAAGCCGATCCCTTTGCAGGTGCTCGTGCGTCGTCGGGCGGCTCTCGTGCGGGATGACGGCGATACTATTCCTCGTCGGGAGGTGGTGATTTCTCGGGATTCGAGGATATATTTGGACAGTTTTCTCAGGGTGGATGATCACGCAGATCGCATGTGGAGTTTGATTTGGGTGATCTCTTTCAGGGTATGGGATGAGGGCATACCGGAGGATTCGAATCAAAAGAGTCGTCACTCGATGCGACGATGCGCGCCGAGATCCCGTTTCTCGATTTTCTGACTGGGACGAGGGTACAGGTGCGGGCGATGGACGGACGCACGCTCACAGTCAAAATCCCGAAATCCACAAAACCCGGTACAAAGCTGCGAGTGCGCGCTGCGGGACACGCACGCGGCGGACGGACTGGCGATCTGTATCTGCAGCTGGAGGCGAAAATGCCGAAGAATATCCCCGATGATGTCCTGCAGATGATCGAGTCGATAAAGGGGCGGGTGTAAGCTTCGATGCCTCTAATAATTCTCTAACAATTATTCTATGTGAATGATTTACAAAGTCTCCGTAAGAAAAATCTCATTTGCTTCGGAGATGCCCATTCTTTCATACAGCTTGGAAAATACGCGCTCTGCCAACTCGGCTCTCTGGGATTCATGAGGAAACTCATCTATTGATTCCCATATTTCACCATCTATTTCCCGTAGGAGTAGGAGAAATTCATTCCACTGAATGTAAAAGGTTTCATCTATAAGTCCCAAGAAAGCATTTACGTGAAATCATATTTTTTGTCTGTCGTCTCCCATCGGGAAAATCTCGATCTTTGTGATTTTGTCGATATCGGGAATGCTGTCGATCGGAAGTGCGATATCACCGATAACAAGCGTTTGGTTTTCAAAATCCAAATCCACAGCGTGTAGCTTATATTCTACTGCTAGTAGTCCAGAAGACTTATTCAAAAACAATCTTCCTTTCAATTTTTCACCCAGGCGGATTCTTGATGTATTTCCCGCGGACACGCGGTCGTCTTCGTATACCATACCGACATGCTCAAGAAGATCAAACAATCGCTTCTTTAGCACTTCTGCGAGCAGTTTTTCGAGGTCGTGATGACATGTGTCTCAGGCGTGCTCGCGAAATTCAGGATCGTCTATGACACTCTGAAGTTGGTCACGGATGCTGCTCGGTGCTCCCGGAATCACGCCTTGATGACAATTTTCCGCCTGTTGATCGGGATTTAGGGGTTTACTTTCTGGGCGTATATTTCAGAGCATTTCGGCAGATGCTGAATGCTCGGCATGGCGTCCTGTTTCTCCTTCCAGCATATTTGGCACGGTAAAAAATATCACTATCATTCTCCCACATATTTTCCGTATCTGCAAATCCTATGCGCACCATCCTCCTGGATAATATCCGCTCACTCCTCAATGTCGGGGCGATATTTCGCACGGCGGACGGGGCGGGATTCTCACGGGTGTATCTGGCAGGATACACGCCGACACCCCCGCGACACGAGATCACAAAGACTGCCATCGGCGCCGAGGATGCGGTAATATGGGAGTACTATGAGGATCCACTTGCTATCCTCGTGCCATTCAGGCAGCGCGGAGGGATCGTCGTCGCGCTGGAGCAGAGTCCCGAGAGCATCGACTATCGTGCGTACTCTCCGCCTATAGACTGCGATATCTGCCTCGTCGTCGGAAATGAGATCGGGGGCGTGCGTCCAGAGATTTTACAGATCGCCGATACAGTCATCCATATTCCCATGCTCGGTGTGAAGCAATCACTAAATGTCGCGACGGCTGCGGGGATCGCGATGTATTCGATACTCGAACATTCGGACGCATAGCTATCCCTCCGTCTTCCGCAGTTTACAGACGAAAAACCCCTCCATGTACTCACTCGGCATGATGCGCCGTGCATGCCCCAGCGACTCGTGCAGGCGCTCGCCGCGCCACGTTGTCCTTCCGGGATACATATTTGAAATCGCTATGAAAATCGGCTTTACGCACATGTCGTCGCGGTGTTTTAGGATATGATTGATGACCATTTCATTTTCCTCGGGAGCGAATGTGCAGGTGGAGTAGACGAGCGTGCCGCCCGGTTTCAGGAGTTTGCAGGCGACTGTGAGCATTTTCTTTTGCAGATGCGAATATTTTTCGATGCGCTCTATCGACCAAAATCGACAGGAATCCGAGCGTGATATATCGATCATGCCCTCCCCGGAGCACTGCGCGTCCAGGAGGATTCGGTCGAATGTTTTGGAAATTTCCTTGTCCAGGTATTGCGCAGGGATGGCGGTCATGCGCTCGTATCGTACGCCCAGCAGATCCACGACTTCCCGGAGTTTTCGCAGGCGCGATCGAATGCCGTCATTCAGCCAGAGTCGTGCGTGATTGTCCGTGATCGCGGCGATGTGTGATGCTTTTCCGCCGGGGGCGGCGCAGATGTCCAGGATATCCTCACCGGGCTCTGGACCGAGTGCGAGAGCTGGCAAAAAGCTCGAGGCGTTTTGGATGAATACCCGTCCCTCCCGCATCGCCTCCGAGTCGATGATGCTCTCGATACCGGAGCGGATACGGTATCCATTTGGGCACCAGGAGATCGGCTCGAGTATCGCTCACAGTTTCTCAGTCTCTACAAGTATCTCCTGAATCGGCGTGCCTGACAGCGGATTGATGCGCAGGCTCCTGTCATGCCGCCCGGAGAGCATGATCTGCGTTTGTGATTCGGAGAGATCGAAAATCTCACTGCATCGCTTCAAAAGCTCGCGGCGCGCATCGATTCGATTTGAGCGGTAGTGCATTGTATTGTGCACAGTATTCAGCACGGGACTACTCCTCCTCGGTCAGGTGCAGCGAATCCACGACCCTAGTGACGATGGGATCGTCGATATGCTCCGCGCGGATGATGACGGTGCGATCGTCCGGCAGACGATAGTAGACGACGCCCTCATCGCCGTCCGTGACGGTCAGGCGGGCATTGCCGCGCAGAGGGGTCAGTAGCTCGCTGTACAGCAGCACCTGCACATCCGCATC
This sequence comes from Candidatus Altimarinota bacterium, assembly GCA_028277205.1. Taxonomy (GTDB): domain Bacteria; phylum Patescibacteriota; class Gracilibacteria; order BD1-5; family UBA2023; genus JANQGT01. The sequence continues at coordinate 4,339 of JANQGT010000011.1, read as the reverse complement.
GGAAAATGCGTCCATGCCCGTCCCCGTGCGAATGCCGACGGAGTGGACTGCTCCCTCGCGCGCGCCGAATCCCTGATAGTAGCTCGTGATCGGCATGGTAAATCCATAGCCGAGCGCCGTATTTTCATAGTCGAGTCCGCTTGTCTTATCGTCGGTTTTTTCACCTTCGGACGGTGCGTCTCTATCGTCGTGTACTCCAGAGACGATTTCCTCCTCGGTATCGTCTCATGGATTATCCGATAGCTCCACCCCAGTCAGACCGTCCTCCATATCATCGGGGACGAATGGATTGTCCGTCCCGTCATCTGCTCATGATGTCGACGGCTCGTCCGATTGCTCGCCGCAGCGTCCCTCGTATGCGACCGCAGTGTCGTTTTGCTCTTCGGCGATGCAGCGATTTGCGTAGGTATTGCCGTCCTCGCCGCAGACGGGCGCGTACTCGGTCGTACAGATGACGCGATCTTCGGAGGTGTTCGGAGGTGTATGTGCTGTATCTTCATCGTTTGCGGATGTCGATGTACCATCACCCCGCCACTCGCCGATGAGCAGACTCACAGAGATGAGAAACAGCACGAACAGCACGCCGATGGCGGTGTTTTTCATCGTGTCGGTGCGACGATATTTCATTGTTGATTGTTTTAGAGGCTGATGGAAAATGAGAAAAATTCGAGAATTCTCCCCGTCTCATTATACTCTCGAAAAACTCTCGTCAAGAGTATGCGCATTGTTCTCTTTACCGCCTCGGGTCATCGAAATATCGGCGACGAGCTCATCCTCGCCGAAGAAGTGCGATATCTCAGCGCTCGCTATCCGGATGCCGATATTCGCGTTGCGACGTATGATGCGGCGTCGGTCCTCGCCACGGGCGTGCGCGTATTTTCCTATTTTCCAAACGGGCTTTGCAAACGTCCGTTTTCAAATATCGGATACGCTGTTCGTACTGTCTGGGAGATCATGCGCGCCGATATGATCGTCGTCGGAGGATGAGGACTCATATATGATGATGAGTCGGGACAGTCATTTCGAAAGCTCCTGCGGGAGTGGAGATTTCGGCTGTTTTTCGCGCACCTGTTTTGAAAACCGGTTTTCTGGTGTGCGGTCGGAGTCTATGTCAGACCGGAGCGTATCCCGATGCTTCGGTCGCTGTTTCACAAAACGCGCATCGCCGTAAGCGTACGCGACGAACACTCGCAAAAAATGCTTTGAGATATCGGGATCAATTCGAAAATCATCCGCGACCCGGTCCATCTGTACATGCCTCAGGATCTCCGCATTTCCGACGCTGACATCGAAACGCCGCTCGTCGGTCTGGCGCTGCGACGCTGATACCTGCCCGATGATGGCGCGTGCATCCGGGATATGATCCGATCCATCAGAGACCGCGGGTACGAGCCGGTATTCTGCTCGCACTCGCTGCATGATCGCGATGAGAGTGCCAATGATTTTCTCTCGTATCGGGATATAGCCGCAGAGCTCCGAGTGCGCATCACGATGAGCATGGAGGAGACACGAAAACAGTATCCCCGCCTGCACAGTATGATCACCATGCGCCTGCACGCGCATATCCTCGCGCTGGTGCACCACACGCCGCTCATATCGCTCTCGTACTCGCAAAAGACTGACGCCCTCCTGGAGATATATGCGTATCCCCATCACATGCGCGCTCGAGAGTATACGTCCGAGAGATTTTGCGCGTTATTTGACTCGGTATGTGCGCAGACGTCGGAAATTCGGTTTGCGCTCGAGCGCAAATCCGCTACAATTCGAGACAGCGTCCATACGGCGCTCGATGACTTTTTTCCATAGTGTATGGACTGGAAATCCCTCAAAGACCGGGCGAAATCCTACGCCGACCGCGGCGTCCGCTATGCTGCCGAGTCCGCGGCAAAAACACCTGTGGTCATGCGCACGGAGGATGATCGTACAAAATTTTTATGAGCGAAAAAGAGCGTGCTCATCGCCGGTGAGCAGGATGATGAGACCTATCGTCTTGCCGTGCTGCGATTTCCGGAGCTCGCGACAAAGGCGTGGATCGAGTCCGCCATGCTGCGGTACCTGGATCGTGGAGCGACACCCGAGCTTGCGAAGGGATTCGGTGTCGAGACCGTGCCGGTAGCCATCCTCCTGAAAAATGGCGAGGAAATCAAGCGACATACCGGTACGGACGAGGTTCGCGCATTTTTTTCAGATTTTAGCTTTTAGTCCATGCAGCCGATCGATATCCTCATCATCGTCCTCATCGTGTTCAATGTTTTGCTGTGAGGGCTCGCATTCATCGCGCTCATCCAGATCATGATGCTTCTCAATCGCGTTCACAAACTCCTTGACAGCATGCAGCAGACGTATTCGCATGTGAAAAATCTCGATTTTTTGCCGAGTGTGGTGTCGCGCGTGATTCTCGATCGATTGCTCCAGGGGTGAAAAAGGCGGGACAATGATTAGCGCGAATGCTCTCCGATAGCCGTCGTACACATGAGCTACGATGGATTTTCGGCGTGAGTTGGGGGGTTCGTAGCCTGCTTGTGGCAAAACTCAAAAGATTCAAAAAACCGTACGCAAGCAACGCCATGCATTCATGTTTTCTCTGCAAAACCCTCTGTATACTGGCGGGAGTTTGCTTACCTGTCGGCGTTTACACTGCCAGCGTATTCGACTCTATCTGCGAGAGAATTTTTCGGATGGTCTCGGCGTCATTGTAGCGTATCGGTCAGCGATTTGTCACCTGTACCGTCTCGGATCCCTTTCCTGCCACGAGGACGATATCGTCCGGTCGCGCGATCATGAGCGCCGTGCGGATGGCATCCTCCCGATTTGCCACGATCCAAAAGCTCTCACCGAGCTCTCTGGAAATACCGCCCCGTACCTCCGAGATGATGCGTCGTGACGATTCGCCGTAGGTATCGTCGTCGGTCAGGATGATGACGTCCGAGAGACGATCGAGGATTTTCCCCATGCTCGGACGCTTTCCGCGATCGCGCTCTCCCGTCGCTCCGAAAACCGTGATGATCCGTCCGCGCCCGGGCAGTGCACGAAGCGTCTCGAGTACACTCGCAAGCGATCCCTCCGTATGCGCGTAGTCTACGAAGCACCGGATGCCACGCGAATTTTCGATGTACTCCAGACGACCGGGTACCCCCGGTGCCTGCTCGATCGAGCGGGTGATGTGCTCGATGCCGACTTTTTGGGCGATCAGAGTCGCTACTGCCGCCAGGATATTGTAGACATTGAAATGACCGATGAGCTTTGTGCGGATCGTAAACTCATTTGACGGGATGCGGATGGAAATATCCGTTCCGTCGGATCGTGACTCGATGTGGGTGGTGTGTACCTCTGCGGTCGCCTGCCTGCCAAATGTGATGAGCGCGTCTGCCGTCACCGAGAGAAATCGCTCTGCGTAGGCATCGTCGATATTGACGATGCCGATTTTTTTCACACCCTTTTTTCGCGGGTAATATACGAGCCCTTCAAAGAGGCGTTTTTTCGTGTCAGCATAGCGATCCATCGTACGATGCAGATCCAGATGATCGCGTGAGAGATTTGTAAAAACGACCGTATCATACGCTACGCCGTAGTCCCGATGATAAAAAATACTGTGGCTGCTTGCCTCCAGCACGGCATGCGTGCATCCTGCGTTTTCTGCTTTTCGCAGGAGTTTTTGCAGCAGAAACGGGGGTGGACTGGTCATTTTCGTCTCATTTGTCCGCCAGACGCCGTCGAGATGCCATGTCGCCGTAGAAAAAGCGAATACCCGGTGTCCGCTCTCGATGAGTCCGCGTGCGACGAGATTGACCGTGGTGGTTTTTCCTTTTGTGCCCGTGACACCGATGATGACCATTTTTCGTCCCGGGCGTCCGTATACCCAGTGCGCTATAAACGCCTGGAAAAAATGCCACATGACCCGTATCGGATGATCGAGGGAAAAGAGTCTGCGAAAAAAATCGAGCATGGGAGATATGCAATATTTGAAGCCGATGGGTGATATTGTACGAAAAAGCGTGACGGTGTAAAACATTCTTTACATAGCGGGGTAGCCGAAAATGCCAGCGAGACATTGACACAAACGCGCGAAACGATATATTTTTCCTCATTCTTTTCAAATATCTCATGTACGAAATCGAGACCAAAGTCCTGCTGCAGACTCGTGAAAATGCCGATAAACTCCTGGATTTGATGGGAAAAATGGATACGGATTTTCACCTCGAAAGTACCGAATCCCAGCGAAATCATTATTTTTCCGGATGATCACTTCGCGCTCTTGCTGATGTATTTATCGATAGACTGCGGACAGACGAATACGAGAGTCTCATGCAAATCGCCGAGACGGCACGCTCTGAATCCG
>JANQGT010000048.1 GCA_028277205.1 Candidatus Altimarinota bacterium | reverse complement strand
GAGCACGTGCGCCATCTCGTGCGCGAGCACACCCTCGATCTCCCGACGCTCGAGCGAATCCAGGAGTCCCGTGGAGACTGCGACGAGCGCGCGATTTTTCGACGGACCGGTCGCAAATGCATTTGGATCTGCTGATTCGTAGATACCGATTTCCGGCGTTTTTATGCCGTTTTGCCGGGCGATGCCGTCCACCGTCTCTACGATGTGGCGCTCGCGATCCGGCAGCTCGTAGAGATTTTCTGGTGAGAGGAGGCGGATGGAGTACATGCGCTTTGCGATCCAGCGGGAGATCAGCAGGGAAATAAACGCCCCGCCAAATCCAAACACCGCCGCAAACACCAGGAGTCCGAGGTACCCCTGCGAGATGTCCGGCGTCACGACGATGCCGAATACCTCCTGAATGATAAAGAACGCGATCGACGCGACGACGATGATCGCGATATTCGTGAGGACGAAGAGGAAAATCCGTTTGATGAGAGCCATAGATGAAATGACAGGAATATCGCACCCATTATACGAAAGTGCTATTTTTTTCAATGATTTGGATTTTCGCTTGTGGATGACACTTCTTGTGCTTTTGTACCTCGGGATTTTTATGTTTCGCTCATGTCGGGTGGATTTTTTTTCGACGTGCTGCTCTCGGGGCGGGAGGTGTTCATACTCTATTAATGTATCAATGTATACAATGATACAGCGAAATATCCCGCAAACATATCTATGAATCATCTGACCGCCATACAATCGGACATGTTCGCTCGCGAGGATGATATGCGTGTCGTCGCGAGCGTATTTGAAGCACTCTCGTCCGCATGCCGGGTCGAGATCGTCTATCTGCTCTCGCGTGCCGGTTTTGTCGCCTCGGGTGAGATCGCGCGCCTGACAAACTGCGCACCGTCCCAGGTATCGCAGTATCTGGCGCGGATGCTCGATGCCGGTATCGTCAGACGTCGGCGCGCGTGGCGTACCGTAGAGTATTCGCTGGACTATGGCAGTCCGATCGTATCGGAGATCCTGCGGGCGCTCGATACCTGTTTTCAAAAATAGTATTTCATTTATCTCTCTATGCTTCCCTCCATTACGCTGACCGGTGTGGCATTCATCGCCGGAATCCTGACCATCCTCGCTCCGTGCGTGCTGCCGGTATTGCCGGTCATCCTCGCCGGGTCTGTCGGCGAGCGAAGCCGGTTTTATCCGTTTGTGGTCATCGTGTCGCTTGCGCTTTCCATCGTTGTGTTCACCCTTTTACTGAAGGCGTCGACGCTCCTGCTGGACATACATCCGGATACCTGGAAGATCATATCCGGCGGTATCGTCCTCGGACTCGGGCTCACCTATTTGTTTCCGCATACGTGGTCGGCGATCGTAGCACGGCTCGGCGGCGGTCGGACGCAGACGATCCTCGCCGATGCGGGCGCCACAAAGTCGTCGTGGCTTCGGGCGGTCTTTACGGGAGCGGCGCTCGGACCGGTATTTTCGACGTGTTCTCCGACCTACGCGCTCGTCCTCGCGACGGTTTTTCCGAGCTCGTTTTCGCTCGGGATCTGGTACGTATCCGTCTATGCGATCGGACTCGCAGCCATACTGCTGCCGATAGCGCTCGGCGGACGGGCGATCGTAGCGCGACTGCGGGTATTCGCGGATGAGCGGGGAGCATTTCGTCGGATCCTGGGAGCCATCCTCGTCCTCGTGGGTATCGTGATCGTATCCTGACTGGATAAGCAGATAGAGGCGTATATCCTGGATCATGTCGATGTTTCCTTTCTCGAGCGCACGATCCTCGATCGCGCCATCAGCGACACCGAGGACGATGCCGATACGATTTCCGAATAGCGTGCCAGCGCATACGAACGCATAAAAAAACCGCTTCTGAAGCGGTCCTGATATCAGGCTGGTGGGTGATATTGGATTCGAACCAATGACCCCCTGTTTGTAAGACAGGTGCTCTCACCACTGAGCTAATCACCCGAGAGTGCACCCATTGTATCGAACGACGAAAAAAAGCAATACGAAACGCGCCCGAAATATTTTCAAATATTACACTTGTAAATATGTAAATATATAGTGTAATGGTATAAATCATCCTGCGATGCGCACCTCTCGCACGGGGTGTTTATTCTAAAATACCGCCATGTCATCTCCAAACTCTTCTCTTGCCGACGCTCTGAGTAAATACTACGAATGCGTCGGAGTAACGCCCGGAGGTCATGCTCCGAGAGCGCATGCGGCGCGCGTCCAGGGTACTGTATGAGAGATCGTACACGACGGCATACGAACACTTCCCGGGCGGGAACGGATACGCGCGCAGACGCGTCACGCTCTCTTCGGACGATAGCATCCGATCATGATGATGGCATGGCAGCTGACAGTGCCGATATACTCGCGTCTTTCGGAGGAGATATGTCGTTCTGTCACGATACTCGGATTGCCAAAAATGCGCGCATCCGGATCATCGTCGCGGATTTTTCGCGCTTTCGGGGAGGCTTTTTATTTCCACTTCGTGGGTCAAAACCCTCGTGACTTCAGTCCGATTGTAACTACGCTGTCGAGCAGCATATGCGTTTTCAGTATGGGATCAGCATGAAGTATCGAAAAGCGTCCCATGCTATCTATGACTGCCGGTATCACAGTGTATGAAAAACCGAATATCGACGAAACGCTCTCAATCAAGAGTGGCGAGAAGATGTCGAAGAAGAAATCGACCTATGGCAATGTCAAAAGCCACGGACTTGCGTCTGTGGTCTTGAGAAGAAGATTTGTATTGCGATCGTGGATGCCGATGCTTCTTTGTACACGCGTCCTGTCGGATCAAAAGTCTGCAATCACGCATCCGATGCGCACAAAAAAATCCGCCGGAGGCGGATTTTCCTCTATTCCCGTTATGTTCGTTTTTTCAGCGTGGTGTGATCATTCGAATGGCGAGCGCCTCCAAAGCGTTTTTGCCCGTAGACGCTGCCGTCCATTTTATCGATTTGCTTGCTGATCGCCTTTCTCGCTTGTTCCCAGGATTCTTTTGTATTTTCCTTTCCAAAAAATCCTTTGATCATGTCGACGAGACATTCTTCTATGAATGCTGCTTTCGCCGGTCCGCCCGCGTATGGCATTTGCCTGATCATTTTTCATACGACATCCGGACGCAGACAAAAATACCGGACTCCGTTTCTGTAAAACGAGTCGATGAGAAAAGGAAATTTTGAGTTGATTTTGTGTATGAGACCTCGCAAATAACTGGGGCAAAACGCTTTTCCCCGATCCAGCGCTTCTTCCAGATCCATAGTGCTCTTTGGTCCGGTTTTCAGTGCTTCGAAAACGATGGACTGAGCAGGTGTGAGCCGAGCATGTTTGTGCATAAACATAATGATATGAATACAGTCGTTCGTCCGGGGCGAGACGAACGCCCACACAGTACCCCAAGAAAAAAAGAAAGAACCGGAAAAAAGAAAGAAAACAAAATACACATTCGTCAAAGGGTTTCGAGTAACAGGTTCGTAACAATCATCTGTTACTATCCCTCCCGTGTGCTTTTTTATACCCTCCATGATGTACTACGCCGATATACTCGCATCCACTGAGGCGTCACCAGACGCCTCGAATCTCTCTCGTTTCTTTTCAGATTATGAGCTGGTCGTCTCCGGACACGCGATACTCTCCTGGGGTATCGGTCTTTCCAAAGGGATAAACGGCATAAAATACAAACAAAAAGTGCCCTATCGCATCTACTGCGGCATGAGCCGAGCTCCCGGAGAGGGTGTGCGATTCGAAGACCTGGAGACGCCCGAACGGGGGCGCGTGTCCTTTGAGTCGTGCTACCCCGGAAAAACGGATCGGGTGGTGCAATATCTGCAAGATTTTCTACAAGAGCATGGATACTCCGACGGAGTCCGGATCGGCTTTTTTTCCGAGATGGAGCGGGGACACGGACTGTCGTTTACCGGTGTGGCGGGAGTGCTCATGACGGCAGCGTGCAGCATCATGACCGAAAAGATCTCCGCGGAATTTGATCGAGAGTATGAAGCATTTGTGGACAGTCCGGAATTTCAGCAGATATATGCGATGAGCGTCGAGATCTCCCAGGTGCTTTCCGGAAAACGCAGTGTCGGCGCCACCAACTACGCGACACTCCTGGAGTCGCCGTTGCCGTTTATCTGTCTGCCAAACGGATGAAACACCGCATCCGGTGAGGATGCGCACCCCAACGCACCGCCGAATCATCTCACCGTTCCAAAGTCGGTTCTTGAATTTTTTGATCTCTCGGAGGTGCAGGCTCCGCATCTGCCGATAGACTACTGCATACTGTTTACGGGACAGTCGGTGCTGTTTTCCGAGATTTTGGCAAAACAGCGAAATATTTTCGAATCCGAACTTGTCAAAAAGTTTCTACTGGATACATTGCAACGACAAGAACTTGCTCATTTGTCGGAGCGCTCCGAAGTATTTCGAATCAATCCGATAGAAAATTTCCAGCAAGATATCGCGTTTCTGAATGCCTGCCTGCTCAAGGAATTTTATGATCTCCTCTATCATGCGTTTGACGATGAGTACAGTGCGAGATTTGTATCTACCATCAATGAATTTGGCATCGTCAGTATGCTGTACGAGCGGGAGCACGAATTGTTTTTCAATATTCAGAATGCCTTTCGGCATGTCCGGGATTTTCACACCGAGTCGATCGGTGTCTGTCCGCTGAATATTTCGCGGGCGGGCGGCGCGTTTTTTTGCGTGACGCAGTATGCGAAAAGTCGCGAGACGGTGGAGCGCCTCGTGGCGTATCTGCGGGACACAGGGTACCGACACGCCCGGATCGAGTACGCCTCGTGGCGCGACGGTACCGCCGGAGAGGGGATCCGTCTGCAGCAGCATGTCCGCAGGGATATATTTTCCGAGTTCTTATCACGCGATCTCGTGCAGCTTTTTGATACCACGGGACGCAGAGTGGTGGACAAATACGATATGCTGCCGATACATCGCGAAGAACGCACGCTCGTATTTGACATGGTGAGAAATGAAGTCCGGATCGACTCTCGCATTCTCGGCTCCAAAGAGCTTCCGTCAAAGAGCGGAGCGATCGCCATATTTTCGGTGCTGATCGAGCGCGCGGGCAGCGACATCGAGAGTCGGCAGCTCGGCGCATCCAGCTATACAAAGAATCGCAATGAAATGCTGAGCAAGATCATCACCCCCATCCAAAAAGCTGTGGAGCAATCTCTCGGAGAGCGTATCAATGTGGAGACCCGATGAAAGACCGGGGATTTTTCTCTGCATATGAAGACCGACCAGCCCATCCGCATCGCCGTGATCAAAAAGATTCATCCGAGATAGGCAGTGCTATCCGCGTCCCTTGCCACGATCGATAGGCACCGGAGTCACGAATACGACGTCGGATTGCTGAGGCGAGGATTCGCTAGAGTCTCATGACGGTCCAAATGCGAAGTCCAGATCGGATATGAGTTGTTCCTCCGCCCGGACTGTCTCTGCCCGAGTCTCGCGATCACTCTGATTACGCATTTCCCGCGCGCGGTCCGCCGCACGATCCAGGGCTTCACTTCGAGCCTCGAGTGCTTCCGGAGACAGCCCGTGGCGCTCGGTGTGCTCGATGTGGGACTGCTGCTCGATGGACATAGGATTCGAGGGAGAGGAGATAAAAATCAAAACTCCGGTATAATCGAGATGATCGAGTATCGGATACAGTATATCACAAAAATATTTCATTTGTCAAAAAATGCTTGATTTCCCTCGTGTACTCACATTCTCCCGATCCCCTCCACCCAAAAATACTCCATGAGCAGCGACGTTTCGGCGATCTGTGGAGATTCGCGCTCGAGCTGCAGGGTTACTCGGAGGAAATCCGGAAGAACTTCACGATCAGATAGTACATGCCGAGGATTGAGAGGTCGCGCGTGCATATCGCGTGCAGGCGGTTTCGGATCAAGTATTCAATTTTCTGCTGCGACTCTGGATGCTCGATTGGTGTGCGCCGCGATTTGCGACGTTGGAGGAAATTCGTACCCGATCTCCCGATACACAGCTCGCATGGATCTCCTCGTTTGCTCGGCAGGTGCAGGCATGGGCGGAGCTCGGGGATATGGAGACATTTCAGGAGCGACGTGCACAGCTATCTGTGGCGATGCGGCTTCTCTCCGAGATGTTTCCCGCCTCCGGAGAGCATCGGGATATCGTCATGCAGTATATCAAAGATATCGTTCTCTGCTCTGCGTATCTCTCCCATCTCTCGGGAGAAGACGTGGCAGTCATCACCCAGAAATTAGGCGAGCTGGACTGAAAGCTTGAGAATATCGAATGCACGATTTCAGAGCAATCGGACGAAATATGAGAGCCCTGAAGACAACACCTGCAACAACAGCTGCGACAGTTTCGCTGCGGGATTGCCCTCTATCGTGTGAAGTTTTGAGGATTTGCTTCACCGAAAGACGTCCAAAGACCGAGCGATTTCTATGCGCGAAAATGAGACGATCTGGAAAGCGCTACGCTTGAAGATCCGGAACGCTCTACGCTTTCGGTATGGGTTTCTCTCTTTGTGCAGCTCGTGCTCCGGCATGAAGTCGTAAACGGCGCTATCGTCTCGGATCGTCAATTTGACGAAAGAAAAACAGCACTCCTTGACGAGCTTTGCACCCCGAAAATGAAAGCGGTGATAGAAGCGGACGGTCAGGAGCAAGTGGAGATGTGGTATCTCATGGGGCTCATATATGCTCGGCGTCTCGGTATTCGATCGTTTGATATTTCCGCGGATATCGACTCGTCGGGAGGGAGCTCTCGTATCGAGTGAATGGTTGCGTGGGCGAAAGCGCATTTGCCCGCGGATGTCGATGTGTCGGATACCGAGACTCTTTTCGCAGAGATCTCCGGATGGGCGAAATACTATCTGATGAGGAGTGTGCAGATCGGTCGGAGTCTGGACAATGCACTCCTTCGTATTCCCGCGCTCGTTTTGCTTGCGGATATCGCGCATTTCGAGCGCGATCCGGAAACGTGGGAGACATGCCTTTATGAGGCGGTACTCGCCGCTCGGGAGCGCTGCAGTGCGGATTTTTTGTATGAGATGACGATATACGGACGGCTCATCAGGGATGCATATGTCCGGCACCAGGGAATGCACGGAGAGAGTGATATGTGATGGGAGGCTGCATTTCAGGAATTTATACGGCGCAAGGATGCTGAGGAAGCGAATCCGTATTTGAGCTGAGAGGAAATGATCTCGCGCGAGAAGCTCTGTGAAGAACTCGAAAAGCTCTTTTGAACCGTGCGATTTTGCATCACGAATACTCAGCGTGACGACATTGTCGTTTCCTCGGGAATCCCGGAGCAATTTCGTATGCATATACTACGTCGTATGGAGGATGTCGGTGATTCGTGGCGGGACATCCGATTTGATGCGCCAGATTATTTCAAAACATGATTCTTTGCTCCGACGGGGATCGCCCGCCGTATCGGTGATCGGGTGATATACGTAGATCGCGCAGATGAGACGGGACATCCATTTCAGCCAGAGGATCAAGAAATGCTCGATAGGTATTTTCAGGCGTTTTTGAAATTTTATGATCAGGGGGATGTCAGAGAGCGTCGCATGGCATATCGTCAAATCGTCAATCCGCTTTTGCAGAAGATCGATCATGACGAGCTTGCGTCGTGTGCCCGATTCGCATACGAGTCCGATGGCAGCTCGACTGCACTCGGAGTCGGAGCACTTTTGGAGGGACTGGAGCGCTCGCTGAGACATGCGGGACAGCCGCTGGGCGAGAGAGTCGGGATGCATTTCTCTGCATTCATCGCGCATGTGTACGACAAAATTCCCAATATTCGCGGTGTACAGGATCCCGATTTGGATACGCTTCGTGCCGGTCATGAGTTACTTGAGGCGATGCTCTCACGAGGTGAATCCGAAATGGATGCCGCACATATCTATGATATCGTCCGGGATGTCGGGGGTGAGCGTGCCTTTTCCATCGCGAAGGCACTGCTCGTCTCTCGCGACGAGGCGGCGGATGGGCGGGGGACGCCGTATCGCCTGAATAAAGAACAGATCCCCCTCTGCGGGAGAGTGTATGCGATCGCCCGGGCGTGGGCAATCCTACAGACATGCGGGTTTTCCGCCCAGAGTAGTCGCTTTCTGCTACATGCGTGGAGGGATGGCGGATGCTTTGATTGAGACTTACTTGAGCGTTTTTTCAGATTTGTTTCGGATGCGTGATCACACTCCGCAGCATGAGCTGACACGAATCAAAGGGCTATGCAGACGAAACAAATCCCCCCGAAAATAGCGGAAAAATATGCGACCTGGTGGCAAAGTATTCACGAGATTCGAAAGACGCTCGATGAAATCCGATCACTGCGTAGCGAGCATGCCCAGCTCTCCGAGTCGGACATAGCGCACGATCATCTGGACGTACAGAAAAAGTGAACATCGAAACACTGGAGTCTGCGTATTTTTGATCTGAGAAAGTGCGTCGGGGCACGTGTTCGGACCTATGCCCTACGACATGGTCACACTAAGAGTGACGACCCCTCGATACCGCCGGAAGCGCGACAACCCGGATGAGCGCACGAAGATCTGACGATTACCTGAATCGAGTCATGCATCAAGCGCGGAAAGATACTTCACGGTATCGCAGGGGAGTGGTATACGAGTCCGCTGCCACGCGCTGTACAGTCGGCTCAAATATTTGCTTTTTGGAAAAGGGCTCAAAACCTTCTTGGTTGGAATTTGATTGCAGGAGATATTCTTTCGGATATTCATGGTGCTGTGGACGACTGATTAGTTCGCATCCGATCCGAGCTGTCCCTGAAAAATGCGGAAAAAAACCGCATGCACCTGCGAGATGGTGTATTTCTTTTGCGTATGTTGGAGGATATTGTTAGAGATAATCCAGAGCTGTATACGTTTATATTTGCCATGCATGCGATCCCGATGCACGCTACGCGGTTTTTCGTCACCCACAAAGATATTTGCCAGTATGTGCTTTTCCTGATAGCAAACATCGCATCTCCCGATCCCGTGTCTCCGGATATCGATATGCCGATCGATCGGATCTATGAGATCGTCTGTGAGGGAGGGCAGATCATCACCCCCGTGTTTTCCTACGAAAACTGGCGCGAGCGACGAGAGACCATAAATGATATCTGGAAAGCGCATACGAAAGAAATACTCTATCCGGTGGACGACGATCAGGACGTGGATCTGGATGCGCTGGAGGTGCGACTGATCGATGCGCTGGATGCACTGGAAATAGCCGTCCACAATGATGAATTTGACCGGGATACATTCGGGTGACTTTTATCGGATCTGTCGGAGCTCGAGTATCTGCGGGCGATCGTGATGGGTGAGTAGTCCGGATTTCACCTGGAGAAACAGCGCAAAAAACCGCTTCGTGAGCGGTTTTGACTGTGGTGTGGTGGGTGATATTGGATTCGAACCAATGACCTCTTGCATGTCGAGCAAGCGCTCTAACCAACTGAGCTAATCACCCGGAGTGCGCATCATTATATGAATGTCCGGGAAAAAGCAAACGGATTCGGTCTATGCGCATCCGCCTGTGCAGCTCCCGCAGCTTCAGCCTCCGCAGCCTCCCGCGCTCGCATCATCGCCGACGATGGCGAGAAACATGCCGGTGAGCTCCTCGTGACTCGGTATCGCCCCCTCGAAAATCATATCCTGAAAGTGAATCGTCTCCTCCTCGATGCAGAGTGCGGGCGTCGCAGTGATGCCGAGCGAGCGGCGATATGCCTCGTCATTTGTCGTCGCGACCGTGATACTCTCGCCGAGTCCGAGCTCGGAGAGGCTCTCGTTTACCGCACGCTCGAGATTTTCGAGATCGGCTCCCTGTCAGACGAGGCGGACGATCATGGTGCTTTTCGATACTGCTATGAAAATGCTACTCGGATTTTTCCTTGTCTTCGGATTCGGATTTCGACTCCTCCTCTGTCGGCAGATCCAGCTCGGGACGTCCCTCCTCGATCTCGATTTCTTTGGCTTCCTCTGCCATGACCACGACCTCCGTCTCCGGAGTGATGATGTCGTATTTGGTCGTGTCGATGCCGAGTGTGGAGACGTGGATCGCGTCCCCGATGCTCTGCAGTCGAGAGAGATCCACCTCGAAACTGTCCACGAGATCACCCGGCAGACACCGGACCTCCAGCTCGTCGTGGATGGTGGAGAGCACGCCTCACTGTCGTACCGCTTCGGATTCACCGATAAATGAGAGCGGGATAGAGACGGAGATTTTCTCGGTCGCGGATACCGCCAGCAGATCCACATGCAAAAAATCGTCCGTGACGGGATCAAACTGCACGTCGTAGATGAGGACATTTTTGGTCGTGCCGCCCAGATCCAGCGCCACGAGATGGCTCTGACCAGCAGCGCGATACACCCGCAAAAACTCCGTGCGATCCAGCGACAGCGTCGTATTTGCCACGTCGTGTCCGTAGACGACGGCGGGGATTCGTCGCACCGAGCGCAGGTCGCGCGCATTTTGCTCGGGAGTCCGGACGGCGCTCGACAGCGCGATCGTTTCCATACTGTTTCGTGATGAGGCAAAAAAGTGGAGAAAGTATAAAAATATTTTTTCGAAATGCAAATCGGGATGAGCCTCTGGAGGCGAGTTTGATTTCATCCGATTTTTTTGACAAAATACTCTATAGTCTGATATACTTGGAAGTGAACGTACTTACTCATTTTTTTCGTATGGGATTCGAGAAATTCGGAGGTGAGAGCGTCGAGGAGGCTCAAAAGGAATTGGCGGAGAAACAGCGTGGAAAAGACGGCATGACCGTAGGTATGGAGCATCACGCCCAGTGAAAAGAGCAAGTAGACAAGCACGGTAAAACCGTTGGACAAATGCATCGTGAAGAACGACAGGAGCAGGCTGGCGGACACGGAGAGACCGTCTGAGAAGCACATGCCGAAAAATTTGCGGAAAATCAAGAAGTGGATCGTGCTGCTGAAAAAGCGCGCACTACCGAAATGCGCGAGCTTCGCGCTAAAGAGGCAAAAGACCGATGACCCGAAATGTTTGCGGCGACGGATCGCCTAACAGGCGGGATAAATCGAAACTACCCGTAGACGATCCATACTGCTCCTATCATGGGAGCGTTTTTCATCGCTGTCGTGATACCATGAAGGTCATCGTCGGTCTCGGAAATCCCGGTCTTCGCTATGAAATCACCCGGCACAATGCCGGGTTTCTCCTCCTGGATTTTTTGCGATGATGATGGGATTTTCCGGATTTTTCGCCGTATGATGCGCGTACGCATGGGAGCGAGGGCGTCATCGACCATGAAAAAATCCTCCTGCTAAAACCGCAAACATACATGAATCTGTCGGGGCAAAGCATCGCACCGATCCTGCGATACTACCGGCTGGACCCGGTATCCCACTGTCTCGTCGTCTGCGATGATGCGAGCATGGCTCTGGGAAAGCTGCGGTATCGCGCGTCGGGCAGCGCCTGAGGGCACAATGGTCTGAAATCTCTCATCGCCGAGCTCGGCTCAGACCGGTTTTCCCGGCTGAAGATCGGCATCGGTGAAAATCCAAATATCCCGCTGGAGAGCTGGGTGCTGGGAAAATTTGACGAGCGCGAGCTGCAGACGCTCGAAAATTCATTTGAATCGGCGCGAGGAAAAATCCGGGAGTGGATCTGAAAATGAGCTATCGCGTAGATCTGCGACTGTACATCCGTTTTCGGGTCGTGGTCATCTTCAAAGAACAGTCCATCATATCCGCTAAGTGGAGAATTCTGCATACCCGGCATTCGGATACATCTTCTAAAAATCGTGCCGGTTTCTGCCGATTGTATTCCGCACGCTTCATATTTCCTGTATAGCGGCGGCTGAATATCGCGTGATAACGCCGTGCAATAGAGAGAACACCCCGGCTTTCGTTGATACTTTAGTCGTCTCCATTTGCATCCGGACTCGACGAGGGCGATATGTCCGCGCTATCCTGCGACACGTCATCCGTGATCGCTACCAGCTCTATTTCAAATGTGAGGCTTTCCCCTGCGAGCTCATGCGTATTTGGCATCTGTATGCGCGCCGTCTCATCATCCAGCGAGACGATGGTGACGCTCTCGCCCTCCGTCGTCTGCCCCGTGAGCCCCACTGCGAGCGTCTGCCCGAAAAAAGGACTCGCCCGATTTTCTATCTCCAGAGTGATATCGTCCTCCTCGATCGCGGTGATGCGCACCGGATTCCCCTGAAATTCTCCTGCGAGTCCCACCGCCAGCTCTTGCCCCCGAAATGGATTTGCCGTATTTTCGATCTCGAGCGTCGCCGATACATCGTCGATCGAGACGACCGTAGCGGAGATATCCGACGGCAGATCGATGGTATCGCCGACCGAGAGCGAGCTGCCGTCCGGTAGCTGTGAGAGCGGCACCGACTGCGTGACGGTATCCGTAAACCGCGATCTCGGCACGGTCTGCACGATGACATCCTCCAGAAATCGGCGCTCGATCTCCTCCTCCACGGTCTCGCTGCCGTACGCCTCCTCCGGTGGGATGGTGACAGTCTTTGTCTCGCCCGGGGTGATCCCGCGCACCGCCCGGTCAAATCCCGGGATCATCTGCCCCGATCCGAGCGTGAACTCCAGCGGACTGTAGACCCGAGCAGGATTGTAGATATCATTTTCCCGGGCGACGGACTCTCGCGACGTATCAAATATCGTGCCATCATCGAGCGTGCCGGTATAGTGGACAGAGACGGTATCGCCGACTTCGGCGATGGATACGTCTGCGTCCGAGTCGTCCGGTATATCCTCCGAAAATCCCGGAACGACACCGGAAAATCCCGGCATTCCATTTGCGAAAAAGAGCCCGGCCCCGAGTCATATCACTACGACCACAAAGACGCTCACGGCGACAGGGATGGAAAATGATCGAGTTTCTGTCATAAAAAAGCGTTAGCAAAAAAAGACGAAATACAGTCGTCTCTCCAGTATAGGCAGAGCGGGTAAATATGAAAGGGGGAAGATGAAAATAGTGAGGTGTGTATAAACACTTCAAAACAGAATTGAAAAGCTTTCTTTATAAATATACTGGTGCGGTATCCCATAAATATCCGTACAACATGGCTATACGGGAGGAAAAAATACACAGTCTCATGAGTGTAAAACGAGAGAAGATAAAAACCACAAAAGACAAATAGAACATGCATGGATACGAATCGAGGGCTATGAAGCCCTGCTGAATGATACCAATGACAAGCCGCAAAAACATAACAATCGTCCACCATGGAAACTGGTATATGCAATGCTTCGAGAGCAATGACTGCTTGCGGGTGCGCAGATTGCCGACGCTATCGCATGAAAAGACGGCACTCGTCGAAACCATGTTCATGCGGCTATCAATTTTCTCCTCAAAAAAGGGCGTATCTGGACGGAAAATTCAGAAAAAAAGAAAACCGAAAATATTTTGCCGCATCGTAAAACTCCTCCCCATGGATAATTTTTTTCGCAAGATTGTACGCGCACGGCGATGCTGTCTTGATATTTTCGACGATTACGATACAATCGCAAAAAGGCTCATCACGCATAGTTTTTATGCCCTCAAAGCTTTCCACTGTTATTCCGGTTTCGTCGTGAGCAGATCTTCTGACCGAGGAGCGTATTTTGCGATCATGGACGCAGGCGCGTGAGGCTGAAGCGGCGGGAGAACTCATCGAGGGAATTGAGGATCTGGAAATGACCATCCGGACAGACTCTCGATAAAACGGGCGCGCAGTTTCGATGACAAACTCCGCAAGTGTCCAAAAGAAATACAAATGCGATTTCTGGAAAAAATCAAACTGTATTGTGATAATCCGCAACATCCGGGGCTCCGAGTCCACAAACTTCGGGGGAAGCTGCGAGGTCTCTGGAGCCTGAGTATCAATGAAGATTATCGTGTTATTTTTGAGAGGCGTGATGCCCATGCGATCCTGCTGGTAGACATCGGCACTCACGATCAGGTGTATTAGCTCTCCCCAAACCGCAATCCCTCGCGCATGCGATCCGACCAGTGCATCGTCGGTAGAAAAATCACGACACTCATATTCGAGCCGGCGCACAGCTCGGCACGCGGTCCGATGGAGATCTGTCTGCTGGATATCCTCAGCATAGAGATACTGCCCAGCGAGGGTGTTTCTGGAGAGAGGACGGAGTAATCAGATTATTGGAAAGACTCGGGATTATACACTTCGTGTCTGGTTATTTCCTGCTCCCACTATCACGCGCCCCATCAGGCAGCCGATCGCTTGCTCGCTTCCTCAGAGGGCGCGCCCTGTTTTCACGCGCTGATCCAGCAGGCATAGCTCCCGGTATATTTGAAAAATCTCGCGAGCGCGGCGACGACAGGCGAGTGCTTTTTTTATGGGAAACGGTTTGGCAGCGAGGGTGTTTGCGATGCCGGATGCGTCCATGCCCCGAGCCGAGAGAGCGTGGACATAGACGGTCGTTCGCAGATTTGCGATGAGGCTCGCGAGCGCGGCGTAGACGTTTTCGCCTCGCAGCAGTCCGGTCAGCAGGCGTACCGCCTCGATGTCTGCTCCCGCCTGTATGGCATCCACGACAGGAAAAATACTCTCGAGCGGTGAGGGTGGCAGGATGTGTTCTATGTCCGCTTTCGTCACGTCTCGAAATTCGCCGATGATCTCCAGCGCGTCTATCGCCCTCGCGATTTTTTCCACGTCGCCGTTCGCACGCGAAATCAGTGCCGGAATGACTGCGCTTGCTGTCCCGAGTTTTCGCTCGACGTAGCGACGTATCTCTGCAGGAGTCGGCTCCGGATACGCCCTGACGGTGGCATGCGAGAGCAGATATTTTCAAAACCGGGTTCGTCGGTCAAGTGCCGGTGTGTGGACGATGATAAATGTCGACTCCGAGAGCGTCTCAAAGAGCGCTTCGAGGACCGACTCCAGCGCGTTTGCATCGCCGGTTTCATGCTTCTCTTCACTTGCTTCATGCTTTTTGTTTGCCGGTTTTGTCGCGCCGAAACCGGTCAGGATGACGAGTCGTACCGGATGAAACAGTTCGCTGCTCCCGATCTGCATGCGAAGCTGATCCGCCGTGGCGGTCTGCGCGTCCACTCTCGATATGGCGTCGCTTGCGTATTTTTCACCGAAGATGCGGATCCATCCGGCGAGATCACGCTCGCGAAAGACGCGATTTGCTCCGGTGAAGAGGATGAGATTTTTTGCGCTCATGCCGGGATGATACTCGATTTTGCCGGTTTGTCAGGGAAAACAAAAAATCCCCCGAGGGGGATTTTGTCAGACTATGCGCGAACTACGAAAGACCAGTTAGAATACTCCTTACTACCGCCATGTCTTGTGTGCTCGTTGTAGGGACACGTCCGAGATCGATAGAAATGATCTTGCCATCTTTTACGTGTGCGTAGATAATCGTACCCATATTTGACTCTATTGCTTCAAATTTTCCAGTTAGAATATACTTCTTTCATGAATTCACCGTTTCGATAACGTCCGTTGGATTTTCTGCGTTTCGCACTCGGACGCGACTTGCGTTGATAGTGAATTCCACATTCTTGAGTGCATCTCTGGTAGTCTCTTTTTGGTTGGGTGCGACATTGATTGGTGGTTTATAGTGATCGAGATTTTCATTGCGATCCTTTCATTCTCGTGTGATGACATTGCTAATTAATCGGCGCCTTACTGTCTCGACACGTGTTTCTGTACATCCTTCTGTCCGACTATTTGTACGTCATGTATCTGCCGATCCCGCAGGTACTGTTTCGGTTGTTTCTGTCGTACCACTACTTTGCTCCATGACTTTCGCGAGCTTCGTAAAGGTGGCATTTCCAGGTTTTCCATCAGCAGTGAGACCATTTGCTCTCTGGAATGCGATGACTGCTCCCCGTGTCGTCGATCCCCATTTTCCGTCATTATTGTTTCTCGGATTGTGTCCCAGCTTTGTGAGCGCGCGCTGGAGGAGGAGTGTATCATCGTGTGAACTGGTGACCTCTTGCCACTTCACGCCTCCGGATGCATCGAGACGAGTACGCAGACCCCTAGCGATCTCGGCGCGTTTGGTGTTGATTGCTTCTGCTCTTTCCTCTGCCGGAGCTCCTGCACCCCTCGCTCCATCACCAGTTCCCTCTGCCGGAGTTCCTTCAGTCCTCGCTCCATCACCAGTCTCGTTTCCCTCTGCCGGAGCTCCTGCACCCCTCGCTCCATCACCAGTTCCCTCTGCCGGAGCTCTTGCACCTCCCGTTCCATCACTTTCCGTTGCCGCTTTCGGCATAAACTTGAAAGTTTTAACTTCTCCATCATTTTCTCCATCTTTTCACGTGAACATAATTTTGATGACGCCTGTCGTCGATTTTTGTACGGCGATCGTCACAGTATCTCAGAGCGTCGCCATATCCTCGATGTACAGTTCATTCTCAGGAATATCGAAATCATATTTGCTAGTATCAAACGAAAACGCGACACGCACCATTTGTTTTGTTTCTCCGTCACGATCCATGGAGACTATCTCTGGTGTAGTCAGAGAGATTCCAGCATCCGAGAGAGTCTTCCTTTCAGCCTCATTCGGTATCATTGCCCTCATGATCTGCTCGGGGGTTGCCTGCTTGAGTGCTTCGATGCGTGCACTCTCGTCAGCTTCCTCGGACTCTTCTTTTAGAGCCGGCATGATTGCATCGGGTGCCTCGAGTGTTCTGATGAGATTTGTGACCTGCGGATCTGCTACTATAAAACTCCCTCGAGTCCTCAAAGCGTCTTCTGCGCTTGCAAGAAATGCTTCCACCGCTTCCTTTGCCTCCTGGGAGAGTTGGTCGGCTATCTGCTGATAGCCCTCGCGGACTCGCGTGACTTCATCTGCATTGGCAGTCTTTGATCCGGAGATGGTCATGAGATTATCTCTCAGTATCTGGACGAATCCCGCGATGGGCGTCACTTCAGGTGCACTCTCTGTTTCTTCGCCCTTGAGCTTTGCCATGAGCGCCTCAAATGCCTCTCTAGGAACCGACCCGTATCCGATTCATCTACCGTCTTCTGTTTCGAGCTCTGTTCTTACTTTGTCGAGCATTCGCCTCATTAGACCTCTTTCAGCATCATCGAGGAGATGCCCTGCATCTCCGAATGCTGCCTCCAAACGTGCAAACTCATTTCTGCCTATCTTAAATATTTCATGCAAACGATAATTGACAATACCTTCGTTCTCATATATCACATCCATCGCCTCTACGAGGGGTTGTCTTTTTACCACATCCGGTTTTTCGATGGCGGACAGATCGACCGATACCGAAAAGTCACGAAGAGCATCCCCCAGCGCTCGTATTTCGTCGACATTATCCCAGACATATCCTTTATCGCTGGCTGACTCGTCTATCAGGGTTTGGACTTGTGTTTTGAGATCGTTGCTCAGATACTCCTGTGCATTTGCGAATGCCTCTTCGATTGCTGTGAGCTCCCCCTCTGACATCTGTCCCCAACTCTCTCCGAAATATTCATGCGATGTATCAATAGCACTCGCGAGTGTTTCGAGCTTTGGCTTTGCCTCCTCGATTCGCGCTGCTACGCGTGCCTCGTAGAGCTCACGCGCGAATCGATCGAGCGTTGCCTGATCGAGGGCGGGCGGCTCACCAGCCATGCCATCCTCTACCTGCGAGAGTGCCGCCTGGAGCTCTGTGCGAGTGCTCGCGGTGACTTCTCCCTTTGCCGCTTCGAGCTCGTCCTGGAGCCCTGCGACTTCCTCAGGAGTGAGAACTCCGTCGTCCACGAATTCCTTTCTGAGCTCTTGCTCAAATCTTGCGGAATTCTCGAATTTTCCTGCTGCCATATATGTATAAAGATAAAATATGGGAGCGAATCCAGCTTTTGCTGATTTCCTCCCCACTTTATCAGATGTTTTCCGGGGCGTCAAAAAATGCAGCTGACTCTGAAGTATTTTTGTATATCGGCACTGTGGTGGGAAATAGTGCGATTTTTCCCGAAGATACATACCCGGAGCGACACCCGCGATCGAGATATATGAGAACAAAAAAAGTGCTCATGCGCAAGTCTCTCCATGATCAATAAAAACTGGCGATACGAAAAAAAAGTCGAAAAAAGTTTTGACTCGAAAATTCTTTTGAATATAAATGGTGCACGCGTTTTCGCGATAGACTCCCGTTCGACCCGGTCGGGCGGTTTCTTTTCCCGGGAAAAACCGGGAATGTGTGCGGCAAATGCGCGCGATCATTAACAATCCCAATGCACAAGGAGGCGGACGAAAAGAGTCCGCCGGACGAGGAAAATCACAAATTTTCTTCGTTTCAAAGAGTTTGATCATAGCTCAGGATGAACGCTAGCGGTGCGCCTAACACATGCAAGTCGAGCGGGATCCGAGTGTCTCACAAAGATTTTTGATTTGACAAGAAGAATTGACTGGCTATATTCGCATTACATATTTTATAAATGTCTTTGCGTTTTATGGCAAATCGATCAAGTCCTTCGGTACGGTTGACGCTTTCATGAGAAGCTCTCTGAACACGAGCTGTATGAAAAGAGCAGCGGCTTTCGGATGGTGAAACTTTTTTAGATGTTGATGTCAATGGTGCCCGCATACAGGTCGACGATAAAGTTGTAAGAATTGTTACAACCCTGTGATCCGTAATTCCGACACCACTGAACTGACAAGGGGGAACAATAGAGGGATTTCAGTTTACTCAGACAGGTTTAGTTATACACTTCAAATGATGAGGAGAAATTAGCATCACTCCTGCACATATTTGCTCTGTTTTATTCAGTGTACGCAGGCAGTCATAATTTTTCAGAAGTCTTTGTGAGACACTTGGTGAGAGCGGCAGACGGGTGAGTAACGAGTTTGTACCTGCCCCCGAGTCGGGGATAGCTCCGAGAAATCGGAATTAATACCGGGTAGTCCCTACGGGGTAAAGCCGCAAGGCGCTCGGGGAGGGGCATGCTTCCTATCAGCTTGTTGGTGAGGTAATGGCTCACCAAGGCTATGACGGGTAGCTGGTCTGAGAGGACGACCAGCCACAATGGAACTGAGACACGGTCCATACTCCTACGGGAGGCAGCAGTGAGGAATCTTTCACAATGGGCGAAAGCCTGATGAAGCGACACCGCGTGGAGGATGACAGGTTTACTCTTGTAAACTCCTTTTCTGTGGGAAGATAATGACGGTACCACAGGAATAAGGGGCGGCAAACTACGTGCCAGCAGCCGCGGTAATACGTAGGCCCCGAGCGTTATCCGGAATTACTGGGCGTAAAGCGTCTGTAGGCGGAATGACAAGTCAGGTATGAAAGACCGGGGCTCAACCCCGGTTCGTGCTTGAAACTGTCATTCTCGAGTAAGGGAGGGGGAAGCGGAACTGTGCGAGTAAGGGTGCAATCTGTTGATACGCACAAGAACACCAAAAGCGAAGGCAGCTTCCTGGAACTTCACTGACGCTGAGAGACGAAAGCGTGGGGAGCGAAAAGGATTAGATACCCTTGTAGTCCACGCTGTAAACGATGGGAGTTAAGCGTCCCAGCGCCTTTTTGGTGAGCTATGCGCATGCTCGTACCGGTTTTTGCCGGTATGGTGTCGTGTATGTCATACATTCGCCGGAAAAGCGCTGGGGTGCTTTATGCAAACGCATTAAACTCCCCGCCTGAGAAGTACGGCCGCAAGGCTAAAACTTAAATGAATAGACGGGGACCCGCACAAGCAGTGGATCATGTGGTTTAATTCGACAATGAACGGGGCACCTCACCCAGGTTTGAAATCCCGAGAATCCCCCGGAAACGGGAGAGTGCCCGAAAGGGAGCTCGGTGACAGGTGTTGCATGGTTGTCGTCAGCTCGTGCCTTGAGGTGTTCGGTTAAGTCCGTTAACGAGCGCAACCCATGTCGTTAGTTATGATGTCTAACGAGACTGCCTGAGTCAATCAGGAGGAAGGTGTGGATGACGCCAAATCAGCATGACCCTTATGTCTGGGGCTACACACATGATACAATGGTCGGTACAAAAGGCAAGCAATGCGGCGACGCGGAGCAAATCCCAAAAGCCGATCTCAGTCCGGATTGGAGTCTGCAACTCGACTCCATGAAGTTGGAATTGCTAGTAATCGTGTATCAGCTATGGCACGGTGAATCTGTTCCCGGGTCTTGTACTCACCGCCCGTCAAAGCATGGGAGGTGTTTCTACCGGAAGCTCCCGGGGTAATACCGGGATCCAGGGTAGGGATACTGACTGGGCTTAAGTCGTAACAAGGTATCCGTAGGAGAACCTGCGGATGGACTATCTCCTTTATCGATCCCTCGTCCGCCGGCTCGCCGCCTTCTTGTGCATTGTGATTTCGATCGCAATGACGATCTTTAACACACTCGATACGAGAAAGAGACGATCAGTCGAATATACGATGATACTCGAGAGTGCGTTTTTCGCACTCATACCGAAGAGGAGACAAACAAACCGGCGCGAGTGAAATACTCGCACGTATAAATATAGCTACGGCAAGAAGTGGATGCCTTGACTCATGTATCCGATGAAGGACGCGCAAGACGCGCGATACGCCCGGGGAAGCTGTCACGACGCGTTATACCCCGGGATTTCCGAATGGGGGAACCTTTACGGGCAAATCCCGTAAGCTCGAAATGAGCGGACACACGACCGAACTGAAATATCTCAGTAGGCGTGGAAAAGAAATCAAACAGAGATTCCCTGAGTAGTGACGAACGAACGGGGAACAGCCCAAACTGTACGCGTGTAAGGACGGGCCGTTGCGCGTATGGAGTAGTAGGAGTATGCTGCCGCACCCGCTATGCGGACACTGGACGCTCATGTACAGGAGAAGTACCTGGGAAGGTACGCCGAAGAGGGTAAAAGCCCCGTATCCGAAATGCATGACGCCCGGTGCGTATATCTCCTGAGTAGGGTCGGACACGTGAAATCCGGCTCGAATCCGGGTGGACCACCATCCAAGGCTAAAAAGTACATGAGATCGATAGCGAACCAGTACCGTGAGGGAATGGTGAAAAGAACCCCGGAAGGGGAGTGAAATAGACCCTGAAACTTCTTGCCAATAAAGAGTCGGAGCCCCTCGATTGTTCTATTTTGTCTTGATTTTTGGAAAATGCGTATGCGATGCTTTGTCGTGATTTTTGTCGTGATTTTTGTCGTGGTTTTCAGCATCGTTTTCAAAAACGAATGCAATGCGCCATCGAAATCCGATCGGCAATCCGATCAATCGTGATGCAATCAATTGTTCGACAGCATGTATGTACTGTATCGATACACTGCACAAGATAGAAGAATCGAGGGGTGACGGCGTACTTTTTGTAGAACGGACCAACGAGTTCGTTGTCAGTGGCGAGGCTAAGGGAGCGTATACCCGGAGCCGCAGGGAAACCGAGTCTGAATAGGGCGATCAGTCACTGGCACGAGACCCGAAACCGGGTGAGCTACCCATGGCCAGGTCGAAGGAGCGGTAACACGCTCTGGAGGACCGAACCAACTGGAGCTGCAAGTCCACTGGATGAGCTGTGGGTAGGAGTGAAAAGCTTATCGAACTCGGAGATAGCTGGTTCTCCGCGAAATATATTGAGGTATAGCCTCGCGTGGTAGCGAAGGGGGGTAGGGCTCTGATAAGGCTAGCGGGTCGCGAGACTTAGCAAACCTTGATAAACTTCGAATACCCTTCGTGAAATCGCGGGAGTCAGACGGTGACGGATAAGCGCCATCGTCAAAAGGGAAACAGCCCAGATTCCTGTCTAAGGTCCCAAAGTCATGGCTCAGTGGGAAAGGATGTAGGATTGCTCGGACAACCAGGAGGTTGGCTTAGAAGCAGCCATTCCTTAAAAGAGTGCGTAATAGCTCACTGGTCTAGCGATCCCGCGCCGAAAATTCAACGGGGCTAAGCCATGCACCGACGACGGAAACACGGGGACGACTGTGGATATTATAAAAAAGTTTGACTTTGTCTGAAATAAAGACACTATGGCATATGTATCTCTAATTTAAAGCTAGTTATGGAGTCACCTAAATGCAGGGCTACTGATGTCACTCCGGCAGATTCTCAGACATGAGAATTGGCTCAGGGGGTAGTGGAAGTTGTATTGACGCTATTAGATAAAGGTACAAGTGAATATGGTAATGTCTTGCGAGCAGCGTCTCGTATAGAACAGGCAGCAGGGGAACGGGGTCTGAAAGTAACTGCAACAGTAGCGGACTGATCTCAGAATACATGAGAGAAGACACGTCTCCTCATTGATCTGACCGGAGATCCGGCTTGTACTACCCTGATTATTCCTGTCTTGGAACAAATCTTTGGAAATGCGACAACGTCATTCTTGTGAGATGCTAGCGTACGTATTACTCAAAACGACGATTGCCTGAGAAAATTTGAATACATTTCGATGTAATATCCAGAGTCGTCCCCGTGTGGTAGCGGAGCGTTCTCTATGCCGATGAAGTCGGATCGAAAGGTCCGGTGGAGGTACGAGAAGTGAAAATGTTGGTATGAGTAGCGAATAACACGATGAAAACTCGTGTCACCGAATGTCCAAGGTTTCCTATCCAACGTCAGTCGTGGTAGGGTGAGCCGGTCCTAAGGCGCAGCCGACAGGTGAAGCCGATGGAGAGCAGGTCAAAATTCCTGCGCTACGATACGGTCGTTATGACCTATGTGGGGACGCATCGGGACGACGGAGGTGTCGAATGGATGACACCGCGGGCTTTGACGCCTGTCCGGTAGGAAAATCCGCCGGACACAGGGCAAGAAGTTCGCCTCGGACGGACCGAGCTTCGGCTCGGAAAGTCCAAAGTCCTACGTCGTTTTGGTGTCGAGAAAAGCCACTCGGCAGACCGGATCGTAACCGTACCGAAATCGAACACTCGTGGACTGCCGTAAGAACGGTAAGGTGAACGGGATAACCATGCTTAAGGAACTCGGCAAAACAGCGGTCGTAACTTCGGGATAAGACCTCCCGGCATCCCATTTACGGGTGTCGGGCGCAGCGAACGAGCTCAGGCGACTGTTTACCAAAAACACAGCTCTCTGCAAACTCTATAAGAGGAAGTATAGGGGGTGATGCCTGCCCAGTGCCAGAAGATCACGAGGAGGGGTGCAAGCTCTGAATCCAAGTCCTGGTGAACGGCGGCCGTAACTATAACGGTCCTAAGGTAGGACCCGGCTCCTGTCAAAATTGGAGCTCAATTTCGATGCCTTGCCTCGCGGCGACGCGAGGGCACCAATCAAACTGTATGCGGGAAACTCCTGAAAGCCTCCGCTACTCGTCACGATTTTTGATCGCGACAGTAACAATGCGCGAGGATTGGACAATCCGCAGGTAACCAAGCACCTGTTCGCAGACGCTCGGGAACCTCAGAGACTCTATGTTTGATATCCATTATTTTATGCAGCTTCATCCGGAATGGATCAGTGGTTTCACAGACGGCGAATGAACCTTTTACGTCGGTATCAATGCGCATGCCGAAATGACGGCGGGATTTCAGATCCTCCCGGAGTTTCGCGTGGTACAGCATGAGCGCGACGTGGCGGTTCTTTATGCGATGAAATCATACTTTGGATGCGGTGTCGTGCGAAAAAACCATGACACGCGCATGGAGTATCGCGTTCGCAGTCTGGATCATTTGCTTCATATCATCATTCCTTTTTTCGAGGCGCATCCTCTGCACACGAAAAAGTCTGCGGACTTTCACTCATTTGCCCGCGTATTGCGGAAAATGCAGCAGGGGAAACACCGCACGAAAGAGGGAATCCGCGAAATCTTTCACATCGTGAAAGGTATGAACCGTCGGAGCCGAGCGCTCCCGGACGGTCTGGACGATGATCCGGATGATACTCATTCAAATGATGATGGATAAAGAGAGAGTCCACACACCGAATCGAAAGACGGTGAGTATGTGAGCGAAATTCCTTGTCGGGTAAGTTCCGACCCGCACGAATGGCATAACGGTCTGAGCACTGTCTCAAGCATGGTCCCGGTGAAATTGCAATGTCGGTAAAAATGCCGACTACTCGCAGCAAGACGGAAAGACCCTATGAAGCTTTACTCTAACTTGGTACTGAAGTATGGATTCCTGTGTGCAGGATAGGTGGGAGACGGTGAGGCGGAGGCGCCAGCTTTCGCGGAGTCACCCTTGAGATACCACCCTCAGGTTTTCATGCTTCTAACCCCGAATGGGGGACCGTGCTTGGTGGGGAGTTTAACTGGGGCGGTTGCCTCCTAAAATGTAACGGAGGCGTACAAAGGTGGGCTTTTCCCGGATGGAAATCGGGAATAAAGTGTATTCGCAGAAGCCCGCTTGACTGAGAGACCTACAAGTCGATCAGAGACGAAAGTCGGTGAAAGTGATCCGGCACTTACACGTGGGTGTGGTGTCGCTCAACGGATAAAAGTTACTCTAGGGATAACAGGCTGATCGCGCCCAAGCGTCCATAGCGACGGCGCGGTTTGGCACCTCGATGTCGGCTCGTCGCATCCTGGGGCTGGAGAAGGTCCCAAGGGTATGGCTGTTCGCCATTTAAAGCGGTACGCGAGCTGGGTTCAGAACGTCGTGAGACAGTTTGGCCCCTATCTGCTGTGAGCGTCTAGAAACTTGATGGAATTTGCTCCTAGTACGAGAGGACCGGAGTGAACGAACCCCTGGTGGATCGGCTGTCGGGCCTACTGGCACTGCCGAGTAGCTATGTTCGGTCGGGATAACCGCTGAAAGCATCTAAGTGGGAAGCCCATCCAAAGATAAGGTTTCTCTTCCTTCGGGAAATAAGCGCCCTCGGAGACTACGAGGTCGATAGGTCGCAGGTGTACGGGCAGCGATGCCAGCAGCCGAGCGATACTAATAGCGCGAACGGTATTTATACCGGTTTCGAATCTTCTTATTCGGTCGGGGTCGTCGTCTCGACTGGTCGTCCTTTTCTCGTATCGTATGATGAAATTTCGCGATTTTCATCTTGGTGTCTATATCGCGCAGGGTACACCCGTTCTCATTCCGAACACGGCAGTTAAGCTGCGTGGAGCTGATGGTACTGCACCGAGTGTGTGGGAGAGTAGGGAGGCGCCAAGATGAAGATTGGGAAGTGTCAGACAGTCGCGTAGAAATACGCGTTTTTTTGTGTTTCCAAAAACAATACACCCATTCCCACTGCCAAACACGACAACTAAGCTCGCGTGAAGCTCGCGGTACTGCACCGAGTGTGTGGAAGCCGGGAGATGCCAAGATGAAGATTGGGGGGCTGAAAGAATGCAAATATTCGCGTATGGCTCACACGAGCAATACGTGCTTTTTGCGTTGTTGACAGGCTTTAGGTCAGTGCGAACGACAGCCGATTTTCGCATCGGATGAATGGTGATGAAATTTTTTCTTGCATTCTGCATGATTTTGTATACAAAACGTTTTGTAGTTTGTTACTTTTTTTATTATGAGTTTGTTCAGTCGTTTGTCTGATGGTCGAGGGCATACACCTTCAAAATGCAAGAGTGTCTGACCCGAGCCGCCAGAAGCGATCAGTGAAATACAAGCACTGATAGATGAGAATGTACTGTGAGATGTTGCTCGACTTTTGCCATTGCTTCGTCTCGCATATGAACAAGATCCAGACCAGTTTGCATCGGCGAGACCGGCACGTCATATGCTCAATGCATTGCACGCCGGACTGACGATGATACGTGCTCAGATGTGACCGGGTCTTGCACAACTTGAGCAGTCTGTGCAAACGCCCAAACAACTCTGCGCAATCGTCGTACAATGAGCCGAAAAGGCTTTGCAAGAATAAGGAGTTCTTTCTTGGATGATTTGATACCTGCCTGCTTGCCGCAGATATTGCACGTGTATTTCGATACTCGAAAAAAATCAGCATTCGACAGGTTCTTTAGGGCTTTCTACTTGCGATCTCACGGGAATCCGATACAATGCCGCATCCTTTCACGCTATGCTCCTCTCTCATGATAATCAGACGATCGTCCACGCCGACGCCATTCAGAGCGTCGTCCCGTTTGACGAGCCGATGGAGGATCGGACTGTCGAGCCGTATCGTCTGCTTTTCGTGCTGTCGGGTGGGCATGACGCCGAGTGGTCGTTTGCTACTGCCGAGGCGCGCGATGGTGCTCTCGCGCGACTGCGTGATCGGCTCGGCATCGAAAATTTCTAAATAATTCATATGCTCTCTCTGGATACTCGCGCCGCTGCCGTCCTCTCTGTCCTCAAGCGCGGACAAAAACCCTATGGCGATCTGGCTCGCGATATCGACGGACTGTCGCGCGATGATCTGGCTGCGCGCGTGCATCGCATCAATCGCGAAGCGGGCTACGAGCTCGTCGTGTCTCGGCACATGGACGGCGACCGCGTCTATTCGCTCGCGGATCCGAGTGTGGAGTGGGAGGTGCTCAGCAGTGTGCAGGAGACGGCGCGCGATCTGTCGCATTTGCGTAGTGAAGTGAATTGGAAGCTGGTATTGATATTTTTTGTGGTGGTGCTGATCATCTGAATACTCTCTTACTTTTTGGGATATTATCAGGGCATATTGAATTGATGACAAATCCTTATTCCAGAAGAGGGGTTACGATGAATCGTAGAGGCGGTTGTCGAGCAGTATAGACTATTGGAGGGAAACTAAATACCCGGTTTCCATAATAATGGGAGGCGTATTTCAAATCCCTTTTATTATGCGAGTGCTTTTCAATATTCATATGAAACCGAAATCGGTACGAGTCCTCCCCCAAAAAGAAATAGATAAAATCAATCCCCGAGAAGTCCCGGTACGCATCAAGCGTAAACTCGGAGGGAATGTATACCTGCTTCTCGAAGAATAACCCCCCACCGCTCCGGCGGTGTTTTTTTGTTTCAAAAATGGGAAAAATCTGCTATAATCGAATATTCGCCCGGGTAGCTCAGGGGATAGAGCAGGAGCCTTCTAAGCTCAAGGTCGCAGGTTCGATTCCTGCCCCGGGCACCATTCGAATATCACATTGCAATCCCAAAGCAGGAATCGAATCCGAACGATCGAGCGAATGCGAGATGAGGCGCGCCTCGAATGGCACGCCGAGAGTGAGGAGAGACGAACGCGTCGGAGAGCGTTCGATTCCTGCCCCGGGCACCATCTGAAAATTTACGGTGTATATTTGCAGGGGAGCGCTAAATCACTTTCGTATTTGCTCGATTTTTTGGGCAGGTAGCATACTCTCATTAGGTACTAAAATATTCGTGCATTTGCATGTTTCGAGGATTGATGAGAGCATCTATCAGTCTTTGATTTGCTTTTTATATCCTATCGCATACATACAGTCAATGCGTGGAAGTACGAAATGGATACACATGAAAACCCTCACATAGAGTAGGTGCAGTGTTGACGCGTGTCATCGCCGGAGCTGGATACAGCATGAAAGGGAAGCAAGTCGTACACCGACGACGAAAACAGAAACGACTATCGATACGGAAAGATATTTTGACATTCATGAGAAAATGATTATTTTACCGGAAATATTTCTTTCAAGTATGAAGATGTCAAAACTATGAAAAGTAGCAAAAGAAGTGATAAAGCAAGCAAGTGTAAGCATTCTTATCCAAGAAGATTCTGATAGATTCGCACCAACTCTAGTGAGGGTAACCTCTGAGGCAACTTCACAGCTACTTGCAGACTACAGGGCTGGGGACGTAGACCAAGCTCTAGATTTTGTCCGTGATGTTGTTTGAGAAAAGTGCTACAATGGTGGCTTTTGCAGAATAATCATTCGTTATAGAGGCAAAGCTACAAAAATCATGCGATGAATGATCGTAAATGGTCGACTTGTTCAAAGCCAATAACCGTCCCCCGTGTGGTAGCGGAGCGTGCCTATGCCGATGGGGTCGGATCGAAAGATCCAATGGAGGTACGAGAAGTGAAAACGCTGGTATGAGAAGCGAATAACACGATGAAGGCTCGCGATTGCACCTTTTGTAAAAATACTCAGCTCATGTCCCTCTCTAGAGTGATCAATGCGAAATTTGTTTTCGAGTCATACGCGCTCTCTCGACAGTAGATTGCCATCGGTTTTATCAGCTCTTTATTCCTCCACCTGCCTGCGCACTGTGCTCACACGCGGGCGATTTCGCTTGTTGTTTTTTATGATGCCGGAGTCGCGAGGTCAGAGATCGAGGGAGGGGACATCGGCATTCGGATCCGGAGTACTGACCGTATCCGGTTGGCTCGCATCGTCGTCTCGCGCGGTATCGGTGTCGGACCCGGTAGACATATTCGCAGCCTCATCGCCGGCTGTCGCCGGAGGCGCACTGTCGAGTGCGGGAGTCTCTGCGAAAAAGGGCGCGGATCCGTTCTGCCACGCCCACACACCTCCGCCCGCCGCGACCACGAGCATCGTCGCGATCACGATTTTCATGCGACCGATACCCCCCTTTCGCTCGGCGGAGAGCGACTCGCGCACGAGATCGCGATAGGCATGATCGACGTCTGCGATCGACAGCGCGGGCGATTCGGGAGGATTTTTCGTGATAGTGGGAGCGGTATCGATATCGGCTGGAGTCGGCGTGCTACTGGGAAGCTCGGGCTCACTCGGTGCGGTATGCGCGGATCTGGCATCGGTATCAGCCGCAGCATGCGAATCACAGGAATGCTCCGACTGACTCGATATATCATCTGCCGGTGTTCTTTTCAGTACCGAGTCCAGAAAAA